>CANQSN010000014.1 GCA_947626505.1 uncultured Lachnospiraceae bacterium | reverse complement strand
ACAAAGCGCATTTTAATTCTCCTTTTTTATTTTAGCATAGGCATATATAAAATGCAATTCTCTAAAAGTTATCCTTTTGTAGAGTTACAATTTTTATCAACTTTTTTACTATTTTTAGTAGATATATTGGACATATTTTGATATAATGGATGGTAGGATTTTATTATAATAAATGAAGGAGGTGTTCTATGTCTAACCCATTAGATAAAAGACGCGCCAAGCGGCTTCCAATTAAGCTTGACTTAACAATTTCTGATTTATTTTGTCAGGATAATGTTAAAGCAAATATAGACGAAGCTGATATTGAAGTGTTTGACGTATCTACATGTGGCATCGGCTTTTACAGCAAGAGCGTGCTTCCGCTCAATTTCTACTTTAATGCCAAGATTGTCTTAGGTTCTGCGGATAATTTGGTATATACGGTGGTGAAGATTATTCGTACCCAGAAAACGGATGATGGTTTTATTTATGGCTGTGAATTTGTCGGACTGCCGGATATCCTGCATCCTGTTTTTGAGCGTTATGAGCAGAGCATAAAAGAGACTACATAACCTTATTTACCATAAGGATATGCGGTTTTATACTTTTAGTATAACCGTTATTACATATTATTTTATTATTTTTTAAGGAGGTCTATTTATGAAAAGACATTTTTTAAAGAGGTTGGCGGCAATCTCTTTGGCACTTTGTTTGGTTTTAACTGGCGCTAACATGCCCGCCGGATTAATCAATCTTAACTTTGACAGCATTATACCGGCTAAAGCAGCCGATATTGCAGATGGTACAGGAAAAACGATTGCTATTGACCGTACACTAAGCCAAAATAATACCATTGAATATCCTATAATATATGAAAAACTTACAGATGGTACTGTTGGTGTTTATAAGTACGACGTTGATAAAATTGACGAAGAAATAAGCAAGGGTACAACATTTCCCGCTGATATACGCTTTGCAGACAGTAATGGAAAAGTGTGGCTTCAGTTTTCTGATGATAGCAGCA
This sequence comes from uncultured Lachnospiraceae bacterium, assembly GCA_947626505.1. Classification (GTDB taxonomy): domain Bacteria; phylum Bacillota; class Clostridia; order Lachnospirales; family Lachnospiraceae; genus NC2004. The sequence continues at coordinate 36,829 of CANQSN010000014.1, read as the reverse complement.
CAACAGAATATACTGTAACCAGAGTTATGGACAGTGTATTTAATAGCTTTACCAATCAAATAGATTTGACACTTTATATCCCTCATACCGTAAAATCAATTGGCAAGCAGGCGTTCAAAGATCTTTCATATCTAATTAACATTAAATTTGAAGATATTGAGAATTCAGAATTATCAATTATTGACGACGATGCATTTAATGGAACATATTCCTATAGTAATACAAGAAGCAAGGACAACACACTTACTCTCCCACAGAGTGTTGAAACTATTGGAAAGAATGCATTTGCCGGATGTACATATATAAAACATTTAAGTTTTTATGGTAATGACAATTATAACAGCACCCAGAATGTATCTATTGGCGAAGGCGCTTTTTCTAAGTCCGGCATTGAAGACGCAAGCCTTCCGAATTCCATTACAACTATAGGACCATCCTCCTTTGCAGATTGTAAAAGTTTGGTAGCTGCTAATATTCCATCAAGCCTTAACTCTGATGGTACAACTTCAGGACGTATGGCTGACAATCTTTTCCAAGGCACCCCTTTATATACTGATAAAGTTGAAGACTACAGAGAGATGAAAGCATTACGAGCTAAAGATTCTCGTACTCAAGAAGAAGAAACTAATCTTAAAAATTTAGTAGAAACACTAGATAACTCCCATACCGTTACCATTCCTGAGAATATTGATACAATAGGTAACTATACCTTTTCAGGATGCAGTAGTATTAAAAGTATTAATATTCCTGCAAATGTAGAGACTATTGATACACATGCTTTCGATGGTTGTAGTAATATGGAAACTCTAACATTTAACAAAGACTCAAAGTTATCTGCCATTAATGAAAGCGCTTTTGCGAGCTGCCGCACTCTGGGAGCTCATATTACTGACGAAAGTAAACATGAATATACTGGTGAGCCCATACAGCCACCTGCTTCATTAAAAACAATAGGCAAAAATGCTTTTGCAAGCTGTCAATATATGGAAAATTTCCGTTTTCCTTCAAACACCCAGATGGAATCTGATGGAATTGGCGAAGGCGCATTTAGCAGGTCAGGTTTAACAACTTTTTCATTTCCTGATAATATAACAGTAATTCCAAACTCAATCTTTTCAGGCTGTCCTAACTTAAGACAGGTTTCTATACCAAATAAAATAGAAACCATTGGCGACAACGCATTCGAAGGTGCAAATAATTTTACTCTTTTGCAGGCTCGAGGAAGAAGCAATAAATATACCGGAAATGAATTTGATGAAGGTGGCGGCAACACCAGCACTCCTGACAAGGACCTTAGTAATACAGATATTTCCAAGATTGGTAGAAACGCATTTGCCCGCACTGCTATTAGTGCATTCACACTACCGCCTAACGTACATGACATTTCAAATGATACCTTTAACGGATGCTCTAGTTTACAAAGTTTTTCCCTTTCAGACAAAGGGTATGTTAAAACTATTGGAAATAGCGCATTTAAAGATTGTACAAAACTTGAAAAATTTGTAATACCTGACGGAACAACGGAAGCCGGTCTTACCGACATTGGTTCATCCGCCTTTTCCGGTTGTGAGGCTCTTGAAGAATTTAAGTTTGGCAGCAATGCTACAATACAAACAATTAATAGCAGCGCTTTCTCCGGATGTTCAGCGATAACTGCTATAGAGTTTCCGGCTAGTCTTAACAAAATCGGAGACTCTGCATTTAATAAGTGTACTGCTCTTGCCACCGTTACCGGAACAGATAATATATCTGCAATTGGCAAAAGCGCTTTTTCCGGATGCAGCAGCCTGAAACAATATGGAGCCTATGATGGAATAACTCTTTCTGCTACAACAACTCCATTGACTATTGAGGAGGGTGCATTTGCAGACTGTTCTTCCATTACAAAACTTAACTCAACAGGCAGCGCCTCAAAGATTCCTGCCAATGCGTTTGCAGGTTGTACAAATCTCCAATCTATTGTTTTAGGAAGCGATAGTTATCCGCTTGAAGAAAAGGTTGGAGCCAATGCGTTTAAAGGCTGCGCTAACTTAACTGACATTACATGGTATTGTCCGGGCAAGCCAAAGATTGGTTCCGGTGCATTTGACAGTATTTCTCTTACAACAAAAGTAACATGCTATGACGATGCTGCGGATGCTTTTAAGCAAGCATTCGAAAATGCAGGCGTTACTCTTGGCCAAAACAGCGTTGAGGCTACAATGCACAATAATGGTCAGGCTACTAATCCTATAACTACAGCCAGCGTGGTTGGAACAAACAATATAAAAATATATCCGGGTGAAAACATTGATATCAATATAAGATATACACTAAAAAATAGTAATTTTAATTCCAATGATAAAATTATATGTACTTCAACTGACGCTTCAGTTGCAAATGCAGTCAGACAAGGAGAAGAAAATAAAACAGTAACATTTAATATAACTGCCGGACAGACTCCCGGAGGAAAAGCTACATTAACCTTTTCATCAGAACAACACCCTAATTCATTATGTACAATTAATGTTACTGTAAGAAGCCCATATAATTCTATCGGGCTTGCAAAAGAGGGCGAGGACAGTGCAACTATTGCTGTTAAATCAAATGTCGATCTTAAAAAGATGATTTTAACAAATCCCCCTGCGCTTGCAGACGCCAGTGACGACAAACTTATTTGGGAAACCTCGGATACATCTATTATTAATTTGAACTCATCCGGCGTGGCTGTCGGTTTATCTGCAGGTACTGCTACTGTAACAGTAAAATGCCAATATGATTCTTCTTTAACTACTACGTTAAAGGTAACTGTTACTAATCCGGCAAATAAAGCCACTGTAGAAAATAACAGAGTTGGCGGCAATACTAAAGAAGAACGCTTCTATCCCGGACAGACCAAGACAATTTCCGTCGAGGCTACTGCTACAGATACTTCCGGCAATATGACAGATAACGAAATTACATGGGCTTGCGATAACGAAAAGATTGCAACAGTTACAGGTAATAATACAAGCGTAACCATTACAGCAGTTTCCGCCGGAAATGCTAAAGTTACTGCAAAGAACTCACAGGATAGAATTCTTGCTACAATTACCGTAACAGTTTCCATGCCTACGCTTACTATTCCGCATAATAATCTGACTCTTTATAAAAAGATTAAAAAGCGTAAGACTTATACAATTAAACCGGTAGTTGAAGGCGCATCTAACAGAGTAACATATAAGTCCTCTAAATCGAAGATTGCTTCTGTAAGCAGCTCCGGTAAGATAACCGCCAAAAAGAAAGGAAGCGCTATCATCACAGTAACTGCAAACGGTGTAAGCAAAACAATTAATGTAAATGTCGATACCAAGACAAAAGCAAAATGGAGCGTCAAATCAAGTAATAATAATGCTCCGATTAAGAAAAATAAGATAACCTTAAAGAAATCCAAGGTTTCTACATTTAACATTAACATCGATTCCAGATGGATAGTTTTAAACAAAACCTTCAAGAGTTCTAAAAAGAAAGTTGCTTCTGTCGATAAAAACGGGCGCGTTACTGTTAAGAAAAAAGGCACGACAAAGATTACGATAAATGCAGATGGCTTTAAGAAGACGCTTACTGTAAAAGTAAAGTAATTTAATAGTTACATTAACAAAAGGAGTATTACTTACGTAATACTCCTTTTTATTATAAATATTATTATTTTATTACTTATCCAGTATTTCTTTTAAAATCTTGTTTATCATAGCGGGATCCGCCTGTCCCTTCATCGCCTTCATTGTCTGTCCTACAAGAAATCCCATAGCCTTTTTCTTACCTCCCTTATAGTCTTCTACAGACTGCGGGTTATCCGCCACAATTTTTTCAATGGTACTGCGAAGGGCTCCTTCGTCATTTACAACCTTAAGTCCGTTATCCTTAACATACTGTTCAGGCTCCACATCCTCCTTAAATATCTTTGCAAATACTTCCTTACCCACAGTACGGTTTATAACCCCTTCGTCTATCATGTTAATAAGCTTTGCCAGATTATTTGGTGAAAACTTAATGTCCTCGACATCTTGTCCCGCCTCCTTCATAAGCTTCATGGTATCCCCCATCAGCCAGTTGGAAACCTCCTTTGGTTTGCCACAGCCCTCAATTGTCTCCTCAAAAATATCTGCAAGATGCTTGGAGTTTGTAATAATGTCAATATCGTAATCCGGAATGCCATATTCCTCCTTATAGCGTTTAATCTTGGCGTCTCGAAATTCCGGCTGTTCATTCTTAATACGGGAAAGCCATTCATCAGAAATAACTACAGGCGCTAAATCCGGTTCCGGAAAATACCTGTAATCCTGCGCATCCTCCTTAGAACGCATGGCATATGAATACTCCTTATCATCATTCCAGCGCCTTGTCTCCTGAACAACCTCCTTACCATCTTCTATTAAATCAATCTGTCTTGCTTTCTCTCCTTCTATAGCCCTTGCAATTGCCTTAAAGGAATTAAGGTTTTTCATCTCAGTACGCGTTCCGTATTCTTTCGCCCCCACTTCTCTGACTGACAGATTCACATCTGCTCTCATAGAGCCTTCGTTTAATTTACAATCGGATGCACCCAGATATTGTATTATAAGGCGGAGCTTCTCTAAATATGCAATAACCTCGTCAGCGCTTCTCATATCCGGCTCTGATACAATCTCAATCAGAGGAACGCCTGAGCGGTTGAAGTCAACCAGCGAACAGTCCTCCCATTCATCATGTATAAGCTTTCCTGCATCTTCCTCCATATGAATCTCATGGATACCAATAGACTTAACTCCATTCTCGGTTTCAATATCCACATGTCCATCGCGGCAAATCGGAAGATACAACTGCGATATCTGATAATTTTGAGGATTATCCGGATAGAAGTAATTCTTACGGTCAAACTTACAGTTTTTTGTTATCTTGCAGTTTGTTGCAATTCCCACCGCCATAGCATATTCAACCACCTGCTTATTTAGAACAGGCAGCGAGCCCGGCATTCCTGTACATACAGGACAAGTGTGGGTGTTAGGAGCTCCTCCAAATGCAGTGGAACATCCGCAAAATATCTTTGTCTTTGTTGCCAGCTCCACATGAACTTCAAGCCCTATTACAGTCTCGTATTGCTTTGCCATTTTCCCCACACTCCTTTCTAGTCTTCCGGCAGACTATGCTCATATACTTGCTCAAATGCATAGGCTGCCCGTATAATCATTTTCTCTTTAAAACAGTTTCCAATGAGCTGCGCTCCTATCGGAAGTCCCTTACTGTCTATTCCACAAGGTATACTAATACCCGGCAGTCCCGCCAGATTGGCAGATATTGTATATATATCTCCAAGATACATTTTTATAGGATCGCTTAGGGACTCTCCAAGCTTCGGCGCAGTTGTCGGCGCTGCCGGCGCCAAAATCACATCATATTTTTCAAATGCTTCATCAAACGCCTTTTTAATCAGCGCTTTTGTACGAAGCGCCTTTAGATAATAGGCGTCATAGTAACCGCTGGACAATACAAAGGAGCCTAGCATAATCCGGCGTTTCACTTCCGGCCCGAAGCCCTCTGAGCGGGTTTTTTTATACATATTGTGAAGCCCCTCATAGTCGCTGGTGCGGTAGCCATATTTTACTCCGTCAAAACGCGCCAAATTCGAGCTTGCTTCTGCTGCGGCAATTACATAGTAAGCCGGAATTGCATAATCCACAAGGCTTAAATCAAATTCAGAAACATTTGCACCCTTTTCCTTCAAAACCTCTGCAACATTAAGTACCTTTTCCCTTACCTCTGAATCTAATCCCTCTTTAAAATAATCTCTCGGAATACCTACGTTAAGTCCCTTAACATCATCTCTTAAAGCTTCAGTAAAATTATAATCCTCTCTCTTTACTGATGTGCTGTCCTTAGCGTCATACGAAGCAATTATTTCCAATATTGCGGCACAGTCTGTTACATCTTTTGCCACAGGTCCAATCTGGTCCAGCGAAGAACCATAGGCAATCAATCCATATCTTGATACAGTTCCATATGTCGGCTTAAGTCCTGTTACTCCGCAAAAAGCGCTGGGCTGCCTGATGGAGCCTCCCGTATCTGAACCTAATGCATATGAACACTCTCTTGCTGCCACAGCCGCACATGAGCCTCCTGAAGAACCGCCCGGAACATGTTCGATATTCCATGGATTCTTCGTCTCTCCATAGTAGGAAGTCTCTGTGGTGCTTCCCATGGCAAACTCGTCCATATTTGTCTTACCAATAATAACTGCCCCCGCCTTCTCAAGATTAACTACCGCCTCTGCTGTATATGGCGGCACAAAATTCTCTAATATCTTGGAGCTGCATGTAGTAAGCACTCCCTTTGTACACATATTGTCCTTTATAGACACAGGAACGCCTGCTAAGGGTGATGTATAAACGCCTTCTGCAATACCCTTCTGCACTTCTTCAGCTCGTTTAAGCACTTCCTCCTTTTCTATCGTAGTAACATAGGCATTAACTGACGGTTCCATTTTCTCTATTCTTGCCATAGATTCTTTAGCCGCCTCTGCCACTGAAACCTCGCCTGATTTAATCCTTTTTCCAAGCGTCACTGCAGTATCATCCATCAAACTCAAAACTTCCACCTCCTACTCAACTGTCATTGGCACCTTATAAGCGTTATCCTTGCGCTCAGGCGCATTTTCAAGCATATCTTTACTGTTGTCTCCATTTGTCACCTTATCCTCGCGGAATACATTATGAACCGGAAACACATGGGACATAGGCTCCACGCCGCTGGTATCAAGCTCATTAAGCTTGTCTATATAGTCAAGCATACTTCCCATATCCTTTTTGGCTGCTTCCTTTTCCTCCTCAGACAATTCCAGCTTTGCCAAAATGCCGACATACTCGATTGTCTCATCCGAAATTACATTCGCCATACTTCTACCTCCTGATTATATTAAAGTTAAATCCATTTTCTTATGAATGATAACTAAAAAAGCCCGAAGAACTCATTGTCCTTCGGAGTAAGTTCCATCTTTTACCTGCAAAGGATTATAACATAGGAAGTTAATAATTTCAATTACAAAATACTCTTTACGAAACCCCTCGGCTTGCCTATAATAGTAAGGAGAGGTATGAATAATCTGACCTACTATTATAAAAGGAGAATAATTATGGAAAAAATTGCAAGCTTTACTGTAAATCATTTGGATTTGGAACGGGGAATATATGTTTCAAGGAAGGATAAGGTTGGAGAACATACAGTAACCACCTTTGATTTGCGCATGACTCGTCCCAACAAGGAGCCTGTCATGAATACCGCCGAGGTCCACACAATTGAACATCTGGGGGCTACATTTTTGCGCAATCACAAAGAATATTCCGACAAAACCATTTATTTTGGGCCAATGGGATGCCGAACCGGATTTTACCTTATTCTTACAGGAGACTATGCTTCTAAGGATATTGTAGATTTAATGATTGAGATGTACGAATTTATCAGAGATTTTGAAGGTGATGTTCCGGGGGCTTCACCAAGGGACTGCGGTAACTATCTGGATATTAACCTTCCTATGGCAAAATATCTTGCGAAACGCTATTTAGATGAAACATTATATATAATTAATGACAAAAATTTAATTTATCCAAAATAATTATATTCTGCCAAAGCAGACCTGAATGATTGTTTTAGCCCTAGGAATATTACTTATGAATAGTTACTTAAAAAAAGCGCATACTACCTACTGTAACTCAATGTCGCTAGGAGGTAGAAAACATGAGAAGTTCAGAAGAAACCTATTCTAAAGTAGCTGAGCGCTGTAGTGAATACAAACCAATGGGCAGGGAATCTGCCAGCAACAGTACAAAGTGCCATTGTGACCGCAGTTGTCAGACCTGCACCCATTTTGCAGCGGATGAACACTGCAGACTGGATCTTTATGATAAGATTGTAAAAAATCTGTAATTCCACTATGGCAAAACACTTCTTATGGCTGTTCAGCAAACGCTGGACAGCCTTTTTCGTAAAAACCCCTTGTCAACCTACAATACATAGGGTAAAATGTTAAATATTGTTAATTATTTATAGAAAGAGGTTTTACTATGATTAGTGCAAACAACATAACCCTTAGATTAGGCAAAAAGGCATTGTTTGAAGATGTCAACATTAAATTCACAGCCGGAAACTGCTATGGATTAATCGGTGCAAACGGAGCCGGTAAATCGACATTTTTAAAGATTTTATCCGGCAAGCTTGAGCCTACTAATGGAGATGTATCAATGGATCCTGGAGAGCGCCTTTCAGTGCTTGAACAGGACCATTTCAAATATGACGACTATATTGTGCTGGACACAGTCATTATGGGTAATAAGCGCCTATATGAAATTATGAAGGAAAAAGAAGCTATCTATGCCAAGGAAGATTTCACTGAAGAAGATGGAATTAAGGCAAGCGAATTAGAGGGCGAGTTTGCCACCATGAATGGCTGGGAGGCAGAATCAGACGCCGCCACACTTTTAAATGGTCTTGGTATTCCAACAGACTTCCATTATACGCAGATGTCTGAATTAGACGGTAATTTAAAGGTTAAAGTATTATTAGCTCAGGCGCTCTTTGGTAATCCCGATATTCTGCTTCTTGACGAGCCTACCAACCACTTGGATTTGGATGCCATAGCATGGCTTGAGGAATTTCTGATTAACTTTGACAACACCGTAATTGTTGTTTCCCATGACCGCTATTTCCTTAATAAGGTATGCACCATGATTGCAGATATTGATTATGGCAAGATACAGCTTTATGCCGGAAACTATGATTTTTGGTATGAATCCAGCCAGCTTATGATTCGCCAGATGAAGGAGGCCAACAAGAAAAAGGAAGAAAAGATTAAGGAATTGCAGGAATTTATCCAGAGATTCTCTGCAAACGCCTCCAAATCAAAGCAGGCTACTTCAAGAAAACGCGCTTTAGAGAAGATTCAGTTAGACGACATGCGCCCCAGCAGCCGCCGCTATCCTTATATTGATTTCCGTCCAAACAGGGACATTGGAAATGAAGTGCTTACTGTAGAGCATTTAAGCAAATCAATCGATGGAGAAAAGGTGTTAGACGATATTTCATTTACTGTGGGCAGAGAAGATAAGATTGCATTTGTCGGGCCTAATACAATTGCTACTACTACCCTGTTTAAAATACTTGCCGGAGAATTAGAACCTGACAGCGGCAGCTACAAATGGGGAGTTACCACCAGTCAGGCATATTTCCCTGTAGATAATACTAAAGATTTTGACAGTGATGATACTATTGTGGACTGGCTTACACAATTTTCCGAGGAAAAGGATGCAACTTATGTCCGCGGATTTTTAGGACGGATGCTCTTTGCCGGCGAGGATGGCATGAAAAAGGTCAAGGTTCTCTCAGGAGGCGAAAAGGTACGGTGCATGATAAGTAAGATGATGATTTGCGGAGCTAATGTACTTCTCTTTGACCAGCCAACCAATCATTTGGACATGGAATCTATCACTGCTTTGAACAATGGACTTATTAAGTTCTCCGGAGTTGTGCTGTTTACATGTCAGGACCACCAGTTTGTACAGACAACTGCCAATCGTATTATGGAGCTTACACCGCAAGGCCTGATTGACAAAATTACTACCTATGATGAGTATCTTGCCAGTGATGAGATGGCGCGCAAACGCCAGATAATGAGTGTAGCTACAAATGACGAAGACTGATTCTATATTTGAAGATTGTTACTGCAAACTATAATTACATTAAAATAGGAGTTGATTAATTTTGGATAGTGATTCTATTCCTTTGATAGTTACCTTAATTATATTGCTTTTTCTTTCAGCATTTTTCTCATCAGCAGAAACTTCCCTTACTATGGTCAGCCGAATGCGCATGATGGCCTTAGCCGAGGATGGCAAAAAAACTGCTGCATGGGTTTTAAAACTTATTGATAATCCCAGCAAACTGCTGAGCACTATATTGATTGGCAATAATATTGTAAATATCTCTGCATCTTCCATTACCACTATATTAGCCAGCCGGATTGGAGGTTATGCAACCGGTATTGCAACCGGCGCTCTTACTCTTTTTATTCTTATTTTTGGAGAGATTACACCTAAAACTGTAGCTACCATACGTTCAGAGCAGTTATCGCTGCTCTATTCTCCTATTATTCTTCTTCTGTTTTACATACTGACGCCAATTATCTGGCTGTTAAATCTTATAAGTAATGCAGTCCTTTTTGTTCTTCATATTGATTCCTCTGCTAAACAGACTTTATCAGAAAAAGAACTGCGTCTTCTGGTAGATGAGAGCCACGAGGATGGCGTTATTGAAAAAGAAGAAAAACAGATGATTAACAATGTATTTGATTTTGGAGATGCGAGGGCTAAGGATGTTATGACTCCAAGAGTCGACATGGTATGTGTTGATGTGGAAGATTCTTTTGATTATATTATCTCTGTTTACGCAGAACACAAATACACAAGAATGCCTGTATATGAGCATGAAAGCGAAAATATCATCGGAGTCCTTAATATAAAAGACCTTCTATACGAGCTTTCCTGCGACCACATAGGCTTTACCCTTCGCGACCTTTTGTGGAAGCCATATTTTACTACAGAATTTCAAACTACCTCCGACCTTATGGCAGTAATCCGCAATGCTGACAGCAATATGGCAATCGTTTTAGATGAATATGGCGTTATTGCCGGTCTGGTCACAATTGAGGATTTGCTGGAAGAAATCGTTGGGGAAATCAGGGATGAATACGATAAAGAAGAAGAAAACGATATTGTCAAGATTAGCGATAAAGAATATGAAGTTGATGGAAGTATCCGCCTTGATGATTTAAATGATGCTTTAGGAATTAAACTTACTTCTGAGGATTATGATTCCCTTGGCGGACACATTATAGAGCTTTTGGACCATTTTCCGGATGTAGGGGAGGTTGCCACTGAACACAATCTTGTTTTTAAAGTTACTGCTATGGATAAAAACCGCATCCAGCGCGTACACATTAATATTTTGGAAATGGCTTAATAAACATTAAAAATACCGACCTCCAATCGTTAGATTTCCACTCTGACTTTTGGAGGTCGGTACATTTAAGATTCGCTTGTAAGTAAGCGCACACTTTTAGTCTGCTTTAACAGACACTTTCTTATCCGAATCTCTGCTCTTTAATAGCTAAAGTCACTATTTTTCAATCCCTGTCGTTAGGTTCACATTCCTTAAACTCGCATTTTTCAATCTGATAATTGCCAAAAAAGCTAACAGCGCCGCCGCTTATAGTAGCTACACAACGCTCAAAGGTACATTGCTTAATCAACCCTTTATTACCTGCCAGATAACATCCGGCTCCACGTTTACTCCTGCAATTTACAAATATAGTATCCTTTATAAATGCCCTGCTGCCATAAATGGCTCCATCCAGACAATTACTAAATACCGAATCCCTGCATGTCAAATCCACAGAATTATAAACAGCCCTGCCCTTGTTGGAATTTTTAATGGTAGACGCGCTTATAGTTACCTTAGTTCCATTTGCTGCAAGTATCCCAAACTGGCTGTGCCCGTCCAATACACTATTCTTAATCTCAATCGGACTGCCATTTGCCACATTTATCAAATCCTCGCCATAAAATTCATAAGCGGAAACAATACAATGCTCCATTAACATTCCGCCCAATATATATAGCGTATTGCCAAGATACAAATGCACATCATGCATGTAAATATACTGATTGCGCTCAAATGTAACAATCTTGCGGAATCTGGTTGAAAGCTTAATCTCACTGAGCTGCGCCATCTGTTCTTCCGTTTCCACTTCCTGTACGATTTCCTCCCTGTCATCCGCTGTATGTTCAAAAACCGATTTTGTAATATTACCCTGTCCAATTCCGTAATAATAAATAGAGAAGCCCAGTTTCCTTGCATGGCATCCGGTAAATATGCAATCCATAATTCTAATCGGATATTTTGCACATATAGCCCCTCCGTACTCCGCCATACACTGCATAAAGTGGCACTTACTGATAATGCCCTTTCCCTTTTTTACATATATGCCGGCGCCCTTAGAATCCAAAAAACAATCATAGAAATTACAATGTTTAACTGAAATTTCATTTCCCGAAAATGAAATCGCGCTGGAAAAATTAGTTTCATAGAAGGAGGATTCTGTAACGCTCATATTTCCTCCTTCCGACATCATCAATGCGCCGCAATGGTTTCTGCAATAAAATTGGGAATTATGTACTATAACATCACCTTTTGAAACCATAGTTATAAGAGATTTAAAATCCCCCGACATATATTCTATTTCACTATTTATAATCTCCAGCTTACCGCCCCGCATAACAATTGGAGCATGGCATTTTATGTGTGCGTTATGAATCTTAAAACAGCAGCCCTCTGGCACATCTATCTGCTCGCGAATCTCACACTGCCCGTTTATACTTACATCTTTACCCGGATAAAACGATGCGGTGTCCGCCACTGTAGTATACTCAAGCTCCGGAATATAATACCGGACGTTTTCAAGCGTACATGCCATTTTAAACTGCATCATATTAGAATACGTTTTCATACATTCATCCATCTGATGATTCATCGCTTCTTTAATAATCTGTCCTATAAGACGCTGTTGTGTTTTAGGAAAATGGAGGAGCTCGCCATATATATCAATTGCCTGTGACTCCTTTTCTCCAAAATCATAACCTGTATAAGACATATTATACAAATCCATCAAAAACAATGTCTGCTTTTTAGGTGTATCAAGTAGCTCCAAAATCTTCTCAAGCACCTGCTCCTTGTTTTTAGATAAGCGGATAACCTCCTTGACGTCTTCCCTTCCAAAATGCAGACCAAATGTAAAAAGCCGCATTAATTCAAAATTATCCACTGGTATAATTTCTTCGCTTAACTGCGTCTGTAAGAGCATTGCCGCACCATAATAGCGCCTAAAAGCAATATCCTCATTATGCAGCTCATGCTTTGGAGAAATCCACATTTTTGTTTTTTCCTTCAGTTTCATAATTGTAGATTTCATATCAAATCTCACCTTCTTTATACTATACTAACTATACATGATTATCCATCACATCTACAATAGTATATGCATTGAAAACCTCATCCTTTTTAGGCTCGCAATTTATCAGCCTGCATCCCAATATCTCCTGACCATATCTCTTAAACTCAAAATATATAGCCGCCCCCAAATATTTTGCATAACAATCAGTGAAGGTACACTCGCGAATATGCACTTTTTCAGTTGTAGCCGAATGTATCGCACCCCCATGCTCTGCGCGGCAATTCTCAAACTGACACTTTAACAGCTCTACATTAGCACGTTTGGCAATCCATAGCGCCCCGTCAAGACAATCCGAAAACGTTACCTCAATACACTCTAATTCTTTTCCGGAAAAGTTTAAAGCTCTATCTCCCTGTATTCTATAGAAAAAGCTGCGTTTTACATTGAGGTTTCCATCTATTTGTTTAATTCCGGAACAGAGAAAATGGCAATCCAATGTGCTATCCTCCATAACAAATAAATGTTGCTTTTCAAGCTCTATTAACCATGTGGTATTTCTCTTTTTTCCGATTGCCTCCAACAGAGAATTTCTAATCTCCACTCTCCCGCTTTTTACTTTTATGCTTCCTCCAACACTCAGGGTAGTATTTGATATGTATAGCTTTGTTCCGTTCTCAACCACAATATCATTATCCACTACTGTACTGCATTCTATTCTGTAGCAGCCGCCATCATTCAGCAACAGGCTGTCAAAATGTTTGCTTTCAAGATATTCCTCATTCATATAATGAAGCAGTTCATAATCAATCTCATTGCCGGAAGCTTCATACCTATTTACAAGCTGATGAGCTTTAGGGCTGTCACCATGCTTTCTCTCCTTGAGGAAATCAGAAAAAAAGTGAAAAGTTTCTGCGGAAATCTTGAGAATAACACGAAACTCCTCAATCACCTCATCACAATACCATTTCCCCCATTCCGAATATTCTGAAAGCTTTAACAAATCAATCATAAAACAGTTAGAAATCCTTTGCTCTATTGAAAGCACCTGCATAAGATAGTTAAATGAGGAATCAAAATTATTATTAATATCTATAATCATTTCCTCACTGGTTTCCTTCTCAATAGACAGCATATGACATATCTGTTCAAATGGAGCTGACAACTCATTAATTGTCTTCATATTTCCTTTTGTCAAAATAGCCAATCCAAAACAATAAGTATACTTTTCATTTAAAGAAAGAGAAGACAATGGATGCATCTGCATTCTATTGACTTCTCTCTTTTTTTGTAAGGTCGATAATATATCCATGTTTTCACCACCATTTTCAGACAGCTCTAAGCAGTACGCCCAGAATGCCGCTGATTATTTTTTCATATGGCGGAAACAATACTCAATAATATCCTTCCGCTTTATGATTCCAATAAAAATCTCATCATCATCCACCACTGGAATAAAATTCTGCATCATAGCAGCAGCTACTAAATCTTCAATATCCACATCAATAGATACTGCTTTATTGTCCATACGTCTGTTTACCTTCGTCACCGGAACCTCATTTAAATCTTCCTTCCAAAGCTCATGATGTCTTATGTACCACATGGCGTCGCCCTCTGTTATGGTCCCTACATAATGTCCCTTCCTATCAATCATAGGAACCGCGCTATACTGAAACTGCTCCATTTTGCACAGCGCCTTTTCCAGTGAATTATCATCATGAATATGTGCAACCTCCCTCTTAGGGGTAAGAAAAAACAAAATATTCACCTTGATTTCCTCCTTAATATATTCCATTACAGTTATTGTGCTATATTTACATCAATTGTTCTAAATGGAATCTCAATTCCTGCCTCGTCAAATGCATACTTTATCTGCTCCAGCAACGACCACCTTGTACTCCAATAATCCTCAGTCCTTACCCACACATGTATTCCCATAGAAATTCCGCTTTCACCTAAAGCATCTACAAAAATATCATACTCCATATCACTTACTATATGCGGCTCATCCTCTATAATATTTTTTAATACATCCTTTACCTTACTGATATCCGAATTATAAGAAACATCTACAAGCAAATCAATACGCCTATGCTCCGCCTTGGTTACATTAGTAATACTGCTGTTTGATAATTCTCCATTAGGAACCACAATCGTCTGGTTATCAATACTTTTTAACTTAGTGTAAAAAATATCAATCGAAGTGACAACTCCCTCCACATCCCTTACAGAAGACTTAATGTAGTCCCCAACTCTATAGGGCTTTAAAATCAGTATTAATACTCCGCCCGCAAGATTGGCAAGACTTCCCTGTAATGCTAAACCCAAAGCAATGCTTGCCGAACCTAAAACTGTTAAAAATGAGGTAATAGCTATTCCCAGTGCATTAGCCGCCGTAAGTAAAATAACAATCTTCAGCACAATATCGCCAAAGGACGCTAAAAATCCGGTTACGCTAGGATCCACGCCATGCTTATTTAATGACTTTTTTATAGTATTAATCAGTACTCTAGTCAACTTAAATCCAATAACTACTAATAAAAAAACAAGTATAATACGCACCCCGTATTTTACACAGACATCTACTGCCTTAGTAGCTAAATTCTGAAGCATAGCCTTTGTCCATGATACTCCTTCTGCTAAACTGTCCACCTGATTAATATCCAAAAACATAACTGCAATTCCTTTCTCAAGTACATCAGTGATTAAGCAAATTTAACTGCTTAATCACCAATATACTATTTTATTATCAGTATTTCTATTTACTATTTTGCTTTCGGTTCTTTCTTTGCTGCCGGTTCTGCCTTCTTTGTTGCTTCCGCTTTCTTCACAGGCTCCGATTTCTTTGGCTCTGTTTCCGCCTTCTTCACTGGCTCCGATTTCTTTGCAGTTTCCGTTTTCTTCACAGACTCCGATTTCTTTGGCTCTGTTTCCGCCTTCTTTTCAGCTTCCGCTTTCTTTGCCGGCTCCGCCTTCTTCACAGACTCCGTTTTCTTCACAGACTCCGCTTTCTTTGGCTCTGTCTCAGTTTTCTTTGCCGGCTCCGATTTCTTCACTGGCTTTGAAGAACCTGCCACATTATATTTATAAATAGAAATTCCGAATGCAGGTACATTAGTCACAATAGAATTAGCTCTTGCATCACATTCCTCGTCCTTACTCTGCCTCATTCTGACATTAACATTGCCCTCTCCGCCATATTCCTCCATATCACTATTAAAAATTTCTTTGTATTTACCTGAATAAGGAACGCCCAGTTTAAAATTCTCCCTGTCATGATTTGAAAAATTACATACTACCAATAAGGTATCATCAGCCTTCTTAGTCTTACGCAAAAATACCAAAAGCCCATCCTTAGCCTGTAAATTATTAATCCACTCAAAACCGTAATCCTCATAATCCTCCTCATATAATGCCGGCTCACTAAGATACAGCTTGTTCAGCGCCTTCTTGTAAACCATCATCTCAGGAGAATCTGACGACTGCATATACATATACTTCTTACCCGGCTGCATCATTAAGTATCCTATTAACGCTCTGGCTGCCGCCTTCTTCTGAACTTCATTTCCAGAAATACAGTCGCTTATATTAATATCAGCTAATTCGCTGTGTCCAAAACCATACATATATTGCTCGCTATATGCATAAAGCAGGCTAAATGTCAATGCATTGTGCTTGTCGCGACGCGCCACAATATCTGTAGAGGCATAATCCATCATATCCTCTGTCCAACCCATATTCAATTTATAATCAAAGCCCAGTCCATCTTCATCAACCGATGCAGTAACATTAGGCCACAGACTAGAATCCTCAGCAATCATAATAACTCCCGGATTCCTCTTCTTCATTATGGAATTTAAATGCTTAAAAAACTCCACCGCATCCAGATTCTCATTGCTGTTATAAATATTGGGAAGCCATTCTCCCTCTGAACGTCCATAATCAAGATACAGCATAGAAGCAACAGAAGCAATTCTTAATCCGTCTGCATGAAATTCTTCTACCCAATATAATGCATTGGAAATAAGAAAATTGCTAACCTCTTTTCTTCCGTAGTTAAACGCCATAGTTCCCCATGAAGGATTATATGCGCGAAGGGGATTAGAATCCTCATATACCGCCCCTCCGTCAAACTGATAGAGACCGCTTTCTTCCCTGCCAAATTGATATGGAGCCCAATCCAAAATAACTCCTATATTCTCTCTATGAAGATAATCAACCAAATACTTGAAATCCGCCGGCTCGCCAAGACGACTTGAAACTGCATAAAAACCTCTTGTTTCATATCCGTTAGAGGCCTCATTTGCCGAATCCATAACAGGCATTATCTCAACATGGGTATACCCCATATCCTTTACATACTTTGCCAATTCCGGAGCAATAGTACGATAGTTTACATCGCCCTTAACGCCCGGCAAATTTAATTCAAATAAATTAACCTCATATATATTAAGCGCCTTCTTTTTATTACATGCCTTATCCCTGCTCTTAATCCATTTACTGTCCTTAAAACGATACTTTGAAGTACAGGTAACAGATGCATCCGCCGGCGCCAGCTCATTGCGGGCTGCATAGGGATCCGACTTCATAAAAATATCTCCGTTCACAGTTCTAATCTCATATTTATACGGAATACCTTCTTCAATTCCGGGCACAAATAATTCAAATACAGAAGTGCCATAAAGCCTTCTCATAAGACCGCGGCTTCCTTCCCACAGGTTAAACTCACCTACGACGCTTACACGCTGCGCATTAGGCGCCCACACTACAAAAAGCATTCCTTCTACGCCATCCACTACTCTCTTATGAGCTCCAAATGTCTTATACGCTTCATAGTCAATTCCATCTGAAAATGCCGCAATCTCCATGTTATCAATCACAGGTTCAAACCTGTACGCATCCACATATTCATAGGTACTTCCGTTTCGGTAGGTAGCTCTTAAACGGTATGGAAAAATGTTCTTCTCGTCTGTTGCCAAGGTAAAGAAATCAGCAATACCTGAAGCACGCATCTCATATACCCAATCATTATCCTCATGAATAACCTCAACCTTTAAAGCATCCTTAACATAGGCGTTAACCACAACGCCATCCCACTCCATATGAGGCCCTAAAATATGGTGCGGATTGTCATGCAGCCCATGAGTAATAGCATGTACCTCCTCCCAGTTAATACTAATCCCGTAATCTCTTTGCATTATGTTAACCTCCTCATTTTATATTTCATGAATAAATATCCCGCTTCTTAGCTTTGGCTCAAACCATGTTGACTTAGGCGGCATAAGCCTGCCTGCGTCCGCCACTGCAAACAATTCTTCAATAGATGTTGGATACATTGAAAATGCCACCTTCATATCTTCGCCGCACCGCTTCTCAAGCTCGCTAAGTCCCCTTATTCCGCCTATAAAATCAATACGCTTGTCCGTTCTTGGTTCCTTAATTCCAAGTACAGGATTAAGAATATTATCCTGCAAAATCGATACATCCAATCCATCAACCGGATCATCAGACAAGATTTCTTCCTTCGCAGTCAGCAGATACCAGTCGCCTTCAACATACATTCCGAAGGTTCCCTTAGCCTTAGGCTGCACAGCCTCCTTCTGCTTTACCACTTCAAATTCCTTTTCAATCTCCTTAATAAAATCTTCCTTAGAATAACCATTCAAATCTGTTACCACGCGATTATATGGCAGAATCTTAAGTTCGTCGTCAGGAAAAAGCACTGAAAGAAAATAATTAAATTCTTCTGTTCCATCATAATCAGGATGCTGCCCGCGCCTTTTTATGCCAACCTTTACCGCAGAGGCACATCTGTGATGCCCATCTGCAATATATATGGAAGCCATATTTGCAAATGCAGCATGAATATTATTCTGTTCCTCCTCGCCATCAATACGCCATACCTTATGCGTTATCCCATCCTCGGAAGTAAAATCATATAAAGGCTTATTCAAAATAACCTCATTTACAATATCTTTAATAACCTTATCACTTCTATATGCAAGAAAAATAGGTCCCGTCTGCGCGCTCATATAATCAACATGTCTTATACGGTCCTGCTCTTTATCTTCCCTAGTATTCTCGTGTTTCTTAATCACATTATTGCAATAATCGTCAATAGCCGCGCAGGCAACAATTCCATTCTGCTGTCTTCCATTCATAGTCAACTGATAAATATAATATGAAGGTTTCTCATCCCTCTCATATCTACCATCATCACACATCTCTTTAAACATCTCCACAGCCTTTTCATATACCTCTTTGGCATACATATCATAGTCCTCAGGAAACTGAGTCTCCGGCCGGTCAATCCTTAAAAATGTGTTCATATCCCCTCTTGTTAATTCTCTTGCCTCCTGCCTGCTATACACATCATATGGCAACGCTGCAATTTTATCTGCCATGTCCTCCCTTGGACGGATACTGCAAAATGTCCTAATCTCTGCCATGTTATCTCCTTTCCCTGCTATAGTGAAAGCCAAAATAAAGAGCCTTCGCTATATTAGAAAAACATCAACAAAAAAGTTACCTTAATGTCAATGTTTTTCCTCCTTATTTCTTATAAAATTATATAATCAATACACTCTTACAATACATTTCTTTTTCAATCCATTAGAAGTTTTAACTGTTATTATTGTATTGCCGCGTACATCACCGGAGGTTACAACACCATGGCTATTCACTGTCGCAATAGATGGATTGGAACTCTTAAATGACAATGTTGATGTAGCTCTTGCCGGCTTCATCTTTGCAGTCAACGTCCATGACGTATTCTTTGGCAATGTAACATCCTTGCTTATAAGCTTCAAAGATGTGGCTTCTACCTTAGGTACCTTTACTTTTACCTTTAAAGCTACCTTTTGTCCATCAGAAAACGTACCTGTAACTGTTGCAGAACCCTTCTTGACTCCTGTCACATATCCCTTATTGGATACCTTTGCAATCTTTTTCTTACTGCTCTTCCAAGATACTGCCTTCATCTCAGACAAACGCGCAACATACTTTGCTGTAATACGTTTTTTACAACCCTTGTTTACGTTCATCACAGCGCCCGATACAGTTTGTGTCGTTGCTGCCTGAGTTGTCGCAACCTCAGTCTCTGTAAAAGGCGGCGCCTGAGTTGTCACATCTCCACCGTTCACCATGGAAGCAAGCCTGTAAAATGTTACCTCTGATTTGCTGTACGTATAGTTTGAATATGCATAAGTAACGCCTTGTATTACCCATTTGTTATTCTGGTCTATAACTGTTACATTATCGCCGGATACAGACTTTACAATTGACCAATGGTTTGTACTGCTCTTTATCTGTGCGCAAATATCTCCCGGCTGTGGATCTGATACCACCACAAAATAATCCCCGTAAGTCATGGGAGTCTGTTTGTGAAACAGATTATAAACAGTCTTGCCATATATAGTCTTATAATAATTAATTACATATGCATGACATCCATAAACTGAATCTGTTCCGTCCCACGCACCCGGACGATAAACCGCCGGTACTCCGTTAAAAGTATCTACAACCTGTCCATCTGCTGTAATAGTAATCTGTGTTCCTGAAGCTGCTTCACCCTCAATCACCTGCGCCCCCAGGGTAAGCATGCATACAGCCATCAGGAATGAAACTAATCTAAGCCCCCGCTTTGTTTTCATTCTTTCACCACCGTATATTATTATTTTGTTATCAAGTTACGTTAAAAATTATAAGCTACATACATTTTTATTTTACAACATTTTCCTGCAAATTCATAGTGCTTTTTTATTAAAATATTGTGATAATTAATATTTTTATTTAAAATACTCTACTCCTGATTTAAACAGCTTCTGATTTTGATTTCCATTAATATTAATTGCCACACTATCTCCAATTCTCTCGGAATGCGCCATCTTGCCGAGCACTCTTCCATCCGGACTTGTAATACCCTCAATTGCACAGTACGAACCATTTATATTAAAGTCCTCATTCATGGTAGGATTACCATCAACATCCACATACTGCGTTGCCACCTGTCCATTTGCAAACAGCTTGTCAATCCACTCCTTATCAGCCACAAACCTTCCTTCACCATGTGAAGCCGGAACTGCATAAATTCCGCCCAGCTCAGCATTTAACAGCCATGGGCTCTTATTTGTGACTACCTTAGTATACACCATCTTTGACACATGACGTCCAATACTGTTTATGGTAAGAGTAGGAGAATTATCCTTTTGTTCCCGAATCTCCCCATAGGGTACAAGCCCCAGCTTAATCAATGCCTGGAAGCCATTGCAAATTCCCAATACCAAACCGTCGCGATTATTAAGTAATTCCATAACCGCTTCCTTAATCTTAGCATTTCTAAAAGCAGTTGCAATAAACTTGCCGGAGCCATCCGGTTCATCTCCGACACTAAAGCCTCCCGGAAACATAATCATCTGCGCCCTTGAAATCTCCTTAGTGAAAATATCCACTGAATCCCTTATACCTTCCGCAGTCAGATTTCTAAATACCTTCACAACAGGCTCTGCTCCGGCTTCTTCAAATGCTTTCGCAGTGTCATATTCGCAGTTTGTTCCGGGAAATACAGGAATAAACACTTTAGGTTTTGCAACCTTATTCTTTGACACATAAATATCCTTTGTATCATAAAGCTTTGTGTCAAGCTCTTTCTGCTCCACATTTGAGGATGTAGGAAACACCTTTTCAAGCTTTGACATCCACGCCTCAATCGCATCTTCCATGGAAATTGATACGTCCTTATAGGTGAATGCAGCATTCTCCACAATCTCACCAACTACTTTATAATCTGCCTTAATGGAAGCAATAGCATCCTTTGGTACCTCCAGCAATATTGCTCCATAGCATTTTTCCGTCAATTCCTCCAAAGTCACATCATCTGCAATTGCAACCCCTAATTTATTGCCAAATGCCATCTTAGAAACTGCCTCGATAACGCCGCCAAATCCCACAGCATAAGATGCTCTAGCCTTACCGGAAGCAGTTATGTCATGTATGCTGTCATATAACTTCATTATGCCTTCATAATCTGGCAAATCATACTCGTCTCTATGAATATTAAAGAGAATAAGCTTATCTCCCGCATTCTTAAGCTCGGAGGTAACAACATCCTGCTTTTCTGCCACATCTACAGCGAATGAAACAAGTGTTGGCGGTACATCAATATCGTTGAACGTTCCGGACATGGAATCCTTGCCGCCAATAGAGGGCAGTGAAAATCCCATCTGCGCATCAAATGCTCCAAGCAGCGAGGCAAATGGCTGTCCCCATCTTGATGGTTCTTCCCCTAACCGCTTAAAGTATTCTTGGAATGTAAAACGTATTTTTCTATAATCTCCACCGCTTGCCACAATTTTAGCAATTGAATGTATTACTGCATAAATTGCTCCATGATAAGGACTCCATGAGGTTAAGTACGGATCATATCCATAGCTCATCATAGTAATGGTATCAGTATTTCCTGTGAGCACCGGCAGCTTTGCAATCATAGTTTGGACAGGGGACAACTGGTAAGTACCTCCATATGGCATAACAACTGAGCCTGCGCCTATAGAGCTGTCAAACATCTCCACAAGCCCTTTTTTGGAACATACATTAAGGTCTGACAGGGTGTCAAGCCATACCTTTCTAATATCATCCTTCTTCACACTCTTTTTAAAATCATTATCCTCCTGCTTTGGAAGCTCTACATAGACGTCATTTTCCTGATGCGCCCCATTTGTGTCAAGGAAAGCTCTGGAAATATTAACAATCTCCTTACCACGCCAGTTAAGGATAAGTCTTGGTTCTGCTGTAACCACTGCCACAGTAACCGCCTCAAGATTTTCCTCCTCTGCATACTTCATAAACAAGTCTACATCCTTTGGATCAAGCACAACAGCCATACGTTCCTGAGACTCAGAAATTGCCAGTTCCGTTCCGTCAAGTCCGGCATATTTCTTGGGAACCTTATCCAAATCAATGGTAAGTCCCGGCGCCAGCTCGCCTATAGCAACAGAAACTCCTCCTGCGCCAAAATCATTACATTTCTTAATAAGCGCGGCAGCCTCCTCTCGTCTAAAAAGTCTTTGCAGCTTTCTCTCCGTTGGCGGATTGCCCTTCTGCACCTCGGCGCCGCATGTATCTAAAGATTTAGTAGTATGCGCCTTGGAAGAACCTGTTGCGCCTCCACAGCCATCACGTCCGGTACGTCCTCCAAGCAGCACGATAATATCACCGGGATCGGAATTAAGACGCTTAACCGCACGTCTTGGAGCAGCGCCCATAACTGCGCCAATCTCCATTCTCTTTGCCACATAGTTAGGATGATAAATCTCATCAACCAATCCCGTAGCAAGTCCAATCTGATTACCATAAGAGCTGTAACCGTCAGCAGCGCCATTTACAATCTTTCTCTGAGGCAGTTTGCCCGGCATGGTATCCTTTAAGGACACTGTTGGATCTGCTGCACCGGTAACACGCATTGCCTGATACACATATGAACGTCCCGACAAAGGATCTCTTATAGCTCCGCCAAGGCAGGTAGCCGCCCCTCCAAAAGGCTCAATCTCCGTAGGGTGGTTATGTGTCTCATTCTTGAAACTAACTAACCATTCCTCCTTCTTTCCATCAATCTCAACAGGTACCACAATAGAACATGCATTGATTTCGTCGGACTGCTCCATATCTTCTAACTTGCCATCCTTCTTTAGCTTTTTCATTGCCATCAATGCAATATCCATAAGACAGACATATTTATCATCTCTGTCCTTATACATCTCCTTATAAATATCCAAATATCTGTTATATGTTTTCTCAACAGGAGTTTTATAAAAACTATCCTCAAAGGTAATATTTTTCAATTCAGTAGAAAATGTAGTATGCCGGCAATGGTCTGACCAATAAGTATCCAGCACCCGAATTTCTGTCATTGATGGATTCCTGTTTTCTTCATTTGCAAAATAATTCTGAATGTGGAGGAAATCCTTAAATGTCATGGCAAGCCCCAGAGAATCATAAAGCTCCTTCAAATCGTCCTCTGCCATATCCTTAAAGCCATCAAAAATCTTAACGTCCTTTGGAGAATCAAACTTCTGAATCAATGTATCAGGCTTTTTAAGGCCAGTCGCCCTGCTATCCACAGGATTAATACAATGCTCCATAATGGCTGCTTTATCTTCCTCTGTCACTGCTCCGCTAATTACATAGGTAGTGGCAGAACGGATAACAGGCTCCTCATTTTCATTAAGAAGCTTAACACACTGCTCTGCCGAATCTGCTCTCTGGTCAAATTGTCCGGGAAGATATTCCACAGAAAAAACAGTATCCCCGTCCTTCATTGGAAATTCCTCCTCATATAGGTCGTCGACCGGCGGCTCGCAGAAAACAGTATTAAGCGCCTTTTTGTAGGTTTCATCTGAAATATTCTCAATATCGTATCGGACTAAAATACGGACAGAATCTACTGTCTTAATTCCAAGATACCCTCTTACCTCCTCCTTAAGTTCCTTTGCCGGCACTGCGTAATCGGCCTTCTTCTCAACATAAACACGTCTTACATTAGCCATTATTTTCCTCCTTACTTTATATATGTAACATCTTATTGTCATAATAAAAGGCGCTCTTTCCGAACGCCTTTTCTCTTTTCTTTATCCTTCTACGACACGATGAACAACTTCTAAAAGCTGATCCTCATCAAAGGGCTTAGCCACAAATTCTGCTGCTCCGTATTTTACTGCCTCAACCATCTTAGACTTCTGTCCCGCTGCTGTTACCATAATTGCCTTAGCATCAGGATCAACATCCCTAATCTCCTTTAACGCCCCTATTCCATCCATCACCGGCATAGTAATATCTAATGTTACTATATCCGGCTGTAATTTTTTATACAAATCAACCCCCTGTACTCCATCAGGAGCTTCTCCTACAATCTCATGTCCTGCTGTCTCCAGAATTCCCTTTAGTATCTTTCTGGACGTCAGAGAATCGTCTACAATCAAAATTTTTGCCATAATTCTTAAACCTCCCTGCTAATCCACACTTACGTCTGTATTTAAACTAAAAACTATATTCACTTTCTTGCCTGACAAATACACCTGAATTCTGTAAGCAATGCCCTCTGATGAAATCGTCTTTTGCTCAGGATACATCATAGGCGGCTCTAAATCAAGCTCAATCCACTCTCCGCTCATGGCTGTTACATATAAACCATTATTGACATTCAAAAATTCTGCCACAGCATCCAAAGATTCTGCATTCACCTCTGTGAAATCTTCCCCTCCAAATGTAGACGCAATATCCAAAATCGCCGGTTTATCTCCAAAAATTCCGGTATATAACATCTGGTCTCCGAACATCTTCTGTTCCACGCCGCATATTCCTTGAAACGGTTTAAGCTTTTCAATATGCTCCATTCTTATATCTGTATCAATAAAGCGCAAAATACTTCGCATAACTACAGCCGCATACTCCTTATGTAACCTTGACAATGCCGGTTCCTTCATAAAAATCGGCACAATACGGTCTATATCGCCGCTCTTAAGGGCTTCAAGCTCCGCATCCGAATATCCTCCCGCTTCCTTAAATTCCTCTACCTTCTCCGTCAGCTCAGAAAGCGTCATAATACCCTTGTCCACCATAGTCTGTACAAATGTGGAATAATCCTCACCCTGCTTATCAAGAAGCTCCTGAACCTGTTCCTCCGTCAGATATCCTTGCTCAACAGCAATATCTCCAAAACGCTTGTCCATTTTCTGTTGAAGCATGTTAATCTTATCAGCCTGCTGCTCTGTCAGTAAACCTGAAGCAACTGCTAAAAGCCCCACCTTCACTCTGGCAGACTTCTGCGCCTGCATTACTTCTGTCATCTGGTCTGCAGTGATTATACCCTGCTCTGTTAAATAGTGTCCAAAATAACTGCCAAACATTATCTTGTACCCCCTTTTTAAATCTATCATTATTATATCGAAAACCGTCTGTAAATGCAAGAGAATATAAAAAAAGGGAACCATATTATATTTATGGCTCCCAATTACAGTTTAAAATTGCTTTATATACTTCCACTTATTTTTTTTAAATAAAGAATATCAATGTATCAATAAGAAATACCGGAATCAAACAGCACAACGACCAACCCATATATCCAAAAAAGGATGGCATCTTAATACCGTTTTCCTCTGCAATAGAGCGTACCATGAAATTCGGAGCGTTACCAATGTAAGTGTTAGCTCCCATGAACACTGCACCGCAGGAAATAGCCTCTAGCATAACGACGCTTATCGTTCCCACAGTAGTCGCCAGACCTTCCGTCGCTCCCAATGCTCCTGCTGTAGTCATAAATACAAGATACGTAGGAGTATTATCAAGGAAGGAAGATAAAATACCTGTCCCCCAGAACATCTGCCATGGACTGTCAAGTCCCAGCTCAGAACCTCTGGCCTTTAATATCAGCAGCGCCGGAATCATAGTAATAAAGATACCAATGAACAAAACTGCCACTTCCTCAATAGCATCCCAAGTAAAGTGATTATTTTCACGCACCTGCTTATTAGTAGTCTTATAGGATAAAAATGCCGCCAATAAAATAATGACGCATTCAATAATTGCAGGGAAACCTAATGTAACATCGCCATAGATATGTATACCCGGCGCAATTCCGGCTTTCTCAAATACGCTTGGAAGAACGCCGCTTAATATTACAGCGCCTACAATACAAATCAGGAAAATAATATTATGCGCGCCATCCAGACGAAGAGGCGCCTTTTCCTCACCCTGTTCCGGCTTAAGTCCATCCGCCAAATCCTTCTTATATGCACGCACATCCAAAATCGTAAACACGATAAGCAGCAGCGCTACATTTACCAGCATCATACGGATTAAACGAAGACTCCAGAAGAAACCAACTCCTCGCATAAAGCCCATCAACAGCGGCGGATCTCCTACAGGCGTAAGACAGCCGCCAATATTAGATACCAAGAATATAAAGAATACTATAATATGTACTTTACGCTTACGCCATTTATTAGCGCGGATAAGCGGACGAATCATCACCATTGATGCTCCTGTCGTACCAATCCAGCTTGACAATAACGTACCAATTAAAAGCATTATTACATTTACCTTTGGCGAACCTGCCAAATCACCCTCCAATGAAATATTGCCTGCCACACAAAACAATCCAAACAACAATACAATAAATGTAAGGTAATCTCCTACAATAGTCTCCAACAAGTTCTCCGACATAGCTCCCATTCCATATTTAATGGCAAATGGAATCAAAAACAAGAGAGACCATCCGATTACAAACCAGTGACGGTTCTTCTCCCAAAATTCGCCTGCTACCAGTGGAAAAATCGCAATACAAAGCAACATGCAGACAAACGGAATTACAAATATCAGAGACAATTCTGCTCCAATGCTTGCGTGCCCATGACCTGCTTCCTCTGCTGCAAATGCAACATTACTGTTTAACAGTAGAGCTGAAAGCAGCATTCCTATTGTTACAGGAATCTTTTTCATATAAATGTACCTCCTAATTAATTACTGAATGACACTTTTTGCCATGCCTATTATTCTATAACGAATATTGACAAAATGCAACAAAAAGTTATCGTTTGAATGAACTTCACCACTAAATATTTTTTATCAAATACTGTGTAACCGCTATGTTTAAACATCATTTAAACAAATAAATACCTATATTTATTACAGTTTTTGATTGCTATTCTATAACCTATAAAGTATAATGTATTAACAGGCTTTTACTTAAGCAATACCATCCAATGAAAGAGAGGAAAAATTATGGATAACAATGAATTTGAGATTGAAGCGCCGGTGCTTACGCTTACGCTTGAGGATGACACCGAGATGGAATGTGCTGTTCTGTCTGTGTTTCCTGTAGAGGGTTATGATGGTGATTATGCTGCGCTTATTTCTATGGATGACCTTAATAACGAGGATGAAGATGGAGAGATTTTCCTATACCGCTACAAGGAATTAGACGGGGATGATGTTGATTTAAAGAACATTGAGAGTGATGAAGAATTTGAGGCTGTATCAGAAGCCTTCGATGCCATTCTTGATGAGCAGGAATTCAATAATTTAGACTAAAAACAAAGCGTAGGCAGTGCCACCACTGCCTACGCTTTGTTTTATTTTGTTTTATATCGAAAATACTAATTGTGTACCTGCCGCAGATAATTAATTTATTTCATTACAATATTAACAATTCTGCCCGGAACATATATCTCCTTTACGATATTGCCAATAAGCTTATCCTTCACCACTTCCTTTGCAGCAGCAAGAACAGCATCCTTTTCAGCATCCACGCTAACCGTAACAGTACCTCTTGTCTTTCCGTTAATCTGTACTGCAATCTCCTTCTCATCGTCTGCCATCTTGCTTTCATCATAGGTCGGCCAAGTCTGGTGGAACACTGAATCCGTTCCTCCCAGTTGTTCCCACATTTCTTCTCCTATATGAGGTGCAAATGGCGCCAGCAAAATAGTAAGCGTCTTTAAAGTTTCTTTGTCAACACCGGTTGTCTTTGTAAGCTCAACAAGCTTATTGTTGACCTCCATAAAACCAGACACCACTGTATTCAAACTGAACTGCTCCAATCTTGTGGTAATGTCATAAACCATCTTGTTGCGTATCTTCTCAAGCTCTTTAGTAACTGCCACATCCCTGTCCTTGTTTTCTGTAAACATATTCCACAGACGATTAAGGAAACGGTATATTCCCTCCATTCCTCTGTCATCCCAGATAGAATCAAGCTCAGGCGGTCCTATAAAAAGCTCATATAAACGCAGGGAATCACAACCGTAATCCCTTACAATATCATCCGGCGATACAATATTGCCAAGCGACTTGCTCATCTTCGTAGCAGCTCCTGTTTCCCTGTCGCGTCCACAAACCATTCCCTGATTGAACAGCTTCTTAAATGGTTCATCAAAATCTATAACCCCAATATCATTTAAAAATTTTGTATAGAAACGCGAATAAAGCAAATGCAGCACTGCATGTTCCACTCCTCCGATATACATGTCAACAGGCAGATACTTATCCGCTTTCTCACGATTTACAAGCTCATCAGAATTCTTGTTGTCCACATATCGCAGGAAATACCATGAGGAGCCCGCCCACTGCGGCATAGTATTTGTCTCCCTCTTTGCGGGCTTACCACAGCAAGGACACGTAGTATTAACCCATGAATCAATGGCAGCCAATGGTGATTCACCTGTTCCCGTAGGCTCATATTTCTCCACATCAGGCAGCAATACCGGCAGCTCCTCCTCCGGTACTGCCACAGGTCCGCAATCAGGACAATGTACAATCGGAATAGGCTCTCCCCAATAACGCTGACGGGAAAATACCCAGTCGCGAAGCTTGTAATTCGTAGTCTTTTTACCATAACCCTTTGCCTCAATCATAGCGGGAGCTTCTTTTTTGAGTACAGCCGACTCCATACCGTTCCAGTCTCCTGAATTAATCATTGTTCCCGCCGCCTCTGTATATGCTTCAGTCATATTTTCAATCTCTTTGCCATCCTTGGCAATAACCTGTACAATCGGAAGCCCAAACTTCTTTGCAAATTCAAAATCCCTGTCATCATGCGCCGGCACACACATAATTGCACCGGTACCATAATCAGCCAGTACGTAATCAGATAGCCATATGGGGGTTTTCTTACCATTTAACGGATTTATTGCATAGGAACCGGTAAATACACCGGTCTTCTCTTTATCCTGCATACGGTCAACATTTGACTTCATAGAAGCCTCATAGATATACTTATCCACTGCTTCCTTAGTTTCAGGTGTAGCAAGTGAAGCTGAAAGCTCATGTTCCGGTGCAAGCACCATAAAGGTTGCACCCCAGAGAGTATCAGGACGTGTAGTATAAACGGTAATGGTTTCATCTCTTCCATCTACCTTGAAATCTACCTCGGCGCCATAAGATTTACCAATCCAGTCAGTCTGCATTTTCTTAACCTTCTCAGGCCAGTCTAATTTATCTAAATCTGCTAACAGCCTATCTGCATATGCAGTAATCTTAAGCATCCACTGGCGTAGATTTTTCTTAGTAACCTCTGCCCCGCAACGCTCGCATTTACCATCCACAACTTCTTCATTTGCAAGGCCTGTCTTACATGAAGGACACCAGTTAATCGGCATCTCCTTCTCGTAGGCAAGTCCTTCCTTGAACATTTTCACAAATATCCACTGTGTCCACTTATAATAATCAGGATCAGTTGTATTAACCTCTCTGTCCCAATCATATATTGCGGCAATCTCGTTTATCTGACGCTTAATATTCTTTACATTCTCTGCTGTGGAAATGCTTGGGTGCACCCCATTTTTAATCGCATAGTTCTCTGCCGGCAGTCCAAATGCATCCCACCCCATTGGGTGAATAAGATAATATCCCTGAAGCATCTTATAGCGGCTCCACACATCAGATATGACATACCCTCTCCAGTGTCCTACATGAAGACCATTGCCTGACGGATATGGAAACATGTCAAGACAGTAATATTTCTCCTTATCCCCCTCTACGTTAATAGGGTTTTCCTTCCACCTTTTACGCCACTTCTTCTCGATGACATTGTGATTATATGGTACCTTTCCTGCCATACCAAATTCCTCCTAAAACATAAAAATCCAACGTGTAGTATAACATAAATGTACTCTTCCTACAAGGAAGAGCACAAAATAATTTATTTAATTCTGTAGAGTTATATTATTATTTAAATATCTCCCAGTCATATTCTAACAGCTTACCTGTTTTGCTGTTATATACTAAATCGTATTTTTTATTGCCCTTCTTGAGCTTAACCTCGTACTGTTCTATTCCGTCGTCATACGTTAAAAATACGCTCTTAACAGTTGCATTTTTTACTTTATTTAACGCTTTTTTCTTAATCTGCGTCTTAGTAAGGCTCTTTTTGTTACTGCCGGCGTTGGAAATATTTTTAATCTCCCAGCTATACTCCAGCAATTTGCCATTAGACGCAAGGTATGTCAAATTATATTCCTTACCCGCCTTGTAAAGTTCCACTTCATATATAAGTTTTCCATATTCGTTATCTGTGTCAATCTCCATCACCGTAGCGGATGGTACTTTCTTTAACGCAGCCGCCTTAGCCTGGCTTCTGTTCTTAATCTGTCCGGCATTGGCAGTTGTAAAGCTTAACATCAGAAAGCTTGTAACAAATAACATAATGCAAATAGTTGTTTTCATAGATATTTTTTTCATAACGTCCACCCTTTCTTTAAAATTAAAAATTCTCAAATCTTTTAATATAACCATAATCGCTATCGAAAGACTTGATTACCATATATAATTATATAATATCTAAATATTTTAGTCAATTTTATTAACAAAAACTTTAACCGCAAGGATTGAATTTTTTATAATTTACCTTTGACGAAATATTAAATATTTATTACACTATATTAAGACAATCTATTTTTGTAACGGAGCGTTTATCAGAGGACTTTATAACCTTTACCAGATTTAAGCGCCATACTTGTTTAATTTTATAATTTGGAGGAAAAATATGAAAATGAATACCTGCCGCATATGCGGTTTCTCGTTTTATAGCCGCAGAGCAACCAATATTTGTAAGGATTGTGAAAAAATTGCTGATGAAATGTATGACAGAATTGTATCCTATTTGAAGCAATATCCCAACAGCAACGCTGTACAAATTGCTAACGCCCTTAACATTCCCGCCTATGATGTGCTTACATTCCTAGAAAACGGACAACTGTTAAAAAGCCATGGAAGCTTTGAACAGTTGCCTTAACGCACTATGATTCTTCGGCTTATGAATAAATCTTCTTAATCCGCTTATCATTATACCATCTTGATGGGTATACTCGTCAAATGCTTACCGGCGCAAGCGTCGTCGGCGCTTTCCTCGTTATTATTAATCAATGAAATTAGCTGATATTGCCGCCCTTAAAAAAGAGTATGCAAAACTAACCATCATTATACAGCTCACATACAGCATACTCCAAAACAGTCTATTCTTATCTGTTCTCTTGCTTTTCTTATCAGAACATTTCTTTACAAGCCATTTGTTTGCCATAAGTATGATATAAAGATAAATAACAATAATTATGGCGCTGCATACGAAAATCAAAATATTAAAGCCCACTGAACCGGTAAATATAACTTCAGCCAAAAAAAATAAAAAACCAATTCCAATGCCCATTGCGCCAAAAATAAGGTTGCCAAGCAATGAAGCTGCAACATATTTTTTAGTGTTCTGCGGCTTATACGAATGAGCCCCACTCTTATGGTTAGCAGTCTTACCGGTTTGCTCCTTCCCTGCTCCGGCCTGCCTATTGTTCCCTTTAGTATGCACAGTCTTTTTTGAATCAAAATTATTTTCAGCCATATAAAACCTCCTAAATATATCCCGTTAAACTATGCCAATAATAGCAATATATTCTGAAAAACTCTTTTTATCATTTACTCAAAAAAGCCTCAAACTCCTCCATAGACATTAAAATCTGTCTTGGCTTGGTTCCTTCTTCCGGTCCCACTACTCCGGCCTCGCTAAGCTGGTCCATAATACGCGCTGCCCTGTTAAAGCCCACCTTATATACCCTTTGAAGCATACCGATTGATGCCTTATTTTTCTCAATAATAAACTTTCCTGCATCCTCAAAATATTCATCCCTATCCTGTCCCTTATTAGCATCCCTTAAAGACTTAGGGCCGCAGTTAATCTCTCTTGTTATATTATCATTATACTGAACTTTAAGTCCCTGTGCTTTTAAGAATTCTACTACTCTGCCAACCTCTTTATCCGAAATAAACGCCCCCTGTACGCGGATAGGCTTTGGATAACCGCTTGGCGAAAACAGCATATCACCCTTTCCCAAAAGCTTTTCTGCCCCGTTCATATCCAAAATGGTTCTGCTGTCCACACCTGAGGAAACTGCAAATGCAATACGAGATGGAACATTTGCTTTAATCAACCCTGTAATTACGTCTACAGAAGGTCTCTGTGTTGCGATTACCAAATGAATGCCTGCAGCTCTTGCAAGCTGTGACAGGCGTACA
Source organism: uncultured Lachnospiraceae bacterium (assembly GCA_947626505.1). Classification (GTDB taxonomy): domain Bacteria; phylum Bacillota; class Clostridia; order Lachnospirales; family Lachnospiraceae; genus NC2004. The sequence goes on along the minus strand of CANQSN010000014.1, from coordinate 3,786 downwards.
ATCGCATCCTCCACCTCCCCATGCGCTACCATCATCAAATCCGCCAGCTCATCTACAATAATGACAATCTTAGGCATCTTTGCAGGCGGCTCATCCTCATTAAGCACCTCTCCCTTAGCAATAAGGGCCTCCATCTTCTTATTATACCCTTCAAGGTTTCTCACATTATACTCTGCAAACTTTTTATAGCGGGCGTCCATCTCAGCCACTGCCCAATTTAAAGCGCCGCTAGCCTTTTTAGGATCTGTTACCACAGGAATCATCAAATGCGGAATACCATTATAAACACTTAGCTCGACTACCTTAGGATCAATCATAATCAGCTTAACTTCGTCCGGGTGAGCCTTATAAAGCAGGCTCATAATAAGTGTGTTTATACATACGGATTTACCGGAGCCGGTAGCTCCAGCAATAAGTACATGCGGCATTTTCCCGATGTCGCTTATTACGACCTGTCCTCCGATATCCTTTCCAACCGCAAATGCTAAATCTGACTCCTGTTCCATAAAATCGCTGTCCTCAAGCAAATCCCGAAATGCTACAGATGCCGCCTCTTTATTAGGCACTTCAATACCAATAGCCGCCTTTCCCGGAATAGGAGCCTCTATACGAATATCCGCAACTGCAAGATTAAGCTTAATATCGTCTGCCAAACCTGTTATCTTGTTGACTCTTGTACCCTGCTCTGGTAGCATCTCATAACGAGTTACCGCAGGACCGCAGCTCACGTCTGTAACCTTTACATGCACGCCAAAGCTCTCAAGCGTTTCTTCCAGCTTTTTAGCAGTTGCTTTAAGCTCTGCTTTAGAATTGCCTTTTACTTTCTGGCCCCTGCTTAACAGCTCAAGTAACGGTTTTTCATAGTTAGTATTTTGCTGCGCCGCCTTAACAGCCACAATTTCCTGTGCTGTTTTATCTGTCTCTATTGCTGTCTCTCTTGCACTTTCCTTAGTCCGCCTTCTCGTTGTTTGCTTTTGAGCTAAAGACGCAGTCTCCTCCAGTGACGAAGCTTTATTATCTTCCTCCTTTGGCAAATCCTCTTCCGCAACAAATTGTGCGACAGTATTTGTCACCTTTTCTTTCTTTTCACCATGCCCATCTGTAAAAAACGAACTGACCGGCATAATATTTTCTTCAAAATCCGGTCTTATATTATGATTATCGTTAAAAGCGTGCGCGCTCTCTAAACCTGTATCGCTCTCTTCGCCAACAAGACCGGTAATATGCAGCTCGCCGCTAGGCTCTACAACAACTCTCTTACCAGAGGAATGCTCTGCAATATCTGTAATATTCTGTACAATTTCATCATTAGACAGCTCTGACTCCTTGTTTTTCTGTTCCCTCTTACTCTTCTTGCGCCTTGAAACCGTACTTTCCCCATCTGTCAGGCCCTTGTCGGACAAAACCTTATCCGTATGAGCCTTACCCGGAACTAATCCTTTGTCCTTCTCCATTTCTCCCGCCTTTAAGCGAATATTTTGACTGGAAAATCCCTCCGACTCCAATTGCCTTCTTCTCTCTAAACGTTTTAACTCTAATTCCGAAAGCTGCTCATCCTCTCTAAGAGCCGCCTCTTGATATTTTTGCTTTCTTGCATCCTTACGTTGTCTTTGCTGCTCCTGCACACGCTCCTTGCGTTTGCTTAAATACTCCTCTCTCGCAACCAGCTCCTCTTCATCTAGTGAATACCAGTCGGTTATTGATTTTACAATATCAATCACAGAAGCGCCTGCAATTAATATAAATAAAATAATCAGAACAAAAATCACAAGAATCCATGTGCCGCTTTTTGCCAAAAACGGATAGAACATTCCTGTAATCAAAGCTCCAAAAAAGCCACCCGCAGTCCTATGGTCACTACTGTAGACAAAGCTCTGTGCAAGCTGCTCAAAACCCCAATCAATATGTACTGCCATATGGCAAAGGGCGCATAAAAACAGAGTAAATATTACACTCAGTGTAATCTTACGCATAATAAATCCGCTATAATCATAATATACTGCCATCACTAAACCGACGCAGACAGCAATCGGAATCACAAACTGCACTAATCCAAACAGTCCAAAAAGCACAGTGGAAATTCCTTTCCCAAAAATACCGCAAAATCCAAAATTACAGCACATAATAAACAGCATAACTGCAACTGCAACAGTTATCATCACTCCATCATAATAACGCTCCTGACTGGTCTTTCGCTTCGCTGTATTACCCGACTTTTTCCTTGTTCCCGTATTCCTCTTTCCATTACTACCTGACGAAGTAGTTTTCTTGTTTGACGCCATATGTACATCCCCGCTTCTTAAAATAAACAAGACAGGCTAAAATCATTAAAACCTTAAGATTCCAATACCTTCTATGATAAATAAATCAGCCTACATTGTAAAATAACCAATAATGGACAAAATGCCAGCCAATAGGCAATATACTGAGAAAAACTTAAACTTATTATTTTTAATCAGCACCAGCATAAACTTTATACATATAAATCCTACCACTGCCGCCACTGCCACTCCTGCAATATAATATCCCAGCGGCGACTCCAGTCCGGAAAGATTAGGTATATCTAACACAACTGCACCCAATATTGCCGGAATAGACATAATAAATGAATATTTAATGGCAAATTCCTTCTTAAAACCGCACAGGCGGCATGCCACGATTGTACTTCCTGAACGTGAAATTCCGGGCAAGGTGGCAATTCCCTGCACCACTCCAACCAACAGAGAATCCTTGTAGGTAGCATTTTCCTCGTTTTTCACACCGCCTTTGATATTATCTGCAATAGCCAAAAATCCGGCAGTAATAAGAAGACATACTCCGGGAAGTAATAGCTGCTGCGCTGCATCTCCTACCACCTTTTCCAGCAAAATCCCCAGTATTCCAGTTGGAATAGTAGATAAAATAATCATCATTACAAAGCGTCTATAAGGAGTATTAATCACTGCCTTGTAAGGCTGTCTCTTTCCCTTTTCTCCAAAAATATTACCTATCCACAAAAACAAATTACCTATCCAGCCTCCAAGTATGCAAAATCCCTCGACAATTAGTTCCTTGATATCCTTCCAATATACAACAAACACAGCCATAAGTGTTCCAAAATGCAGTAAAATATCAAATACATTATCCATATCAGTATTCAAATGAAAAATATTCTTTAAAATCACCAAATGACCTGAACTGCTGATTGGCAAAAATTCTGCTAATCCCTGAACCAGCCCCAATAGTATTGCTTGTAGTAACGTCATAATATTCTCTCCTGTTCATAATTCTTTACCTTTGCTATAATACTATGAACGCTTACTTTTTTCAAGTACCAGTGTGATAATACAAATATTAAATTTTTCTTATTTTCGCTCCTCCATCAGTTGTTTTAGCTTGTCGTATGCCTTGTGTATACCTCCAACCTCATCTATCAATCCTTCATTTACCGCCTCCTCCCCTACAAGAATTGTTCCTAAATCCTTACTCATCATACCTGTGTTCATCATCATTTCATCAAGTCTCTCCTTTTTTGCATGGCTATGGCTTGCCATAAAGCCGGTAATCCTTTCCTGCATCCTCTTAAAATATTCATACGTAGGCGGCGCGCCAATCACAGTTCCGTTTAGGCGTACAGGATGTATAATCATAGTTCCTGTCGGCACAATAAAAGAATAATCCGTAGAAACAGCAAGCGGACCGCCTATAGAATGGCTTCCTCCAAGTACCAGAGATACAGTGGGCTTACCTAAAGACGCCACCATTTCCGCAATGGCAAGTCCAGATTCCACATCTCCCCCTACAGTA
>CANQSN010000013.1 GCA_947626505.1 uncultured Lachnospiraceae bacterium | reverse complement strand
GTCAAATGAAGTAAAGGAGTGGATTAAGATGACTAAGGTAGCTAAGTTATTTGAGAAAGAAAAAGAAGAAGCTTTAGCTGAAAAGGATGAGGCATTAGCTGAAAAGGATGAGGCATTAGCTGAAAAAGACGAGGCTTTAGCTGAAAAAGATGAAGCGTTGGCTGAAAAGGATGCAAGAATTGCGGAATTAGAAGCAATGCTCAAACGAGCTTAAACTTAATAAGGAATAAGTAAATTTGTCAAGTTATCAGTTTTTTATGGCTGGTGACTTGTTTTTGTTTGTTAAAAAGAGAGGTTAGGGATTCAATCACATATGAATACATGCTCTGCGGGGATGGAAAAGAGACTGCTAAAGCAGGCATGAATTTTGCGCCAAGATTCGCAAGCAAGACTTGAAAATTCCTTCGCATTTTTAAATTTTGTTTATACTATAAATACTATAAAATGGTACATATTTATATATATAAAATGTTAAAAAACTATGGTAAAATACCGATATTAATGGTATAATAGTACAATTAGAAAAAACTTGTATTAACATTAATGGGGTTATATGTTAGGCGAGGACTGCATTGGTGACAGAATACAATTTTTACTCTGTAACTTATGTATATTTTAGGAAGGAGATGTTGTGATGAAACGAAAATCATTAAAAGGTCAATGGACAAGGAGAGCGCTGGCTGTACTGGTTGCATTTACCATGCTTTTTTCAGGCGTGGCGATACCGCCTGTTACAGCTTCGGCAGAAGCAAAGTCGCCATATCAGGTAGGCTCTGATTTGGGAGATTTGGTATCAATTATGCAGAACTATGGCTTTGTCGCATTTGATATGCTTGATACTAGGGGACATCAGCATATGAACGCCATTGCCGGCGAGTACTCGTCAAATGGTATGGGCGCGTCAGAGCTTTGCCTTAGAGACGGATATGACGCCAGTACCACATACATAAGGAAGTTTGAAGATCTTAACGGTATGGTAAAGATTGGATATGGCAAGGACAGCCTTGTGGTTGGCGAAGGCTATGAGATTACTGGTACAGGCGAGCATTTTATTAACAAGACGGGAAAGAATGAGAAATATAAGATTGAAAACGCAGGAGCGAGCGGGGGTAAAGTATGGGCGGAAAGTGCTACTGAAAAATACATAGACCTTGAGAATCTTCAGAAGAATTTTGTAAAGTATAATCAACAGCTTAAACGGAATGAAGAAGAAGTACAAACTGCAAGTGGGCTTACACTTACTAATGATGGGAATTTTACGGTTAATTATGGTTCAAATGCTGCCTATTATACAATAGATGGGAATAATTATGGCAAGATAAATCAGGATGCGACAATTAGTTTTTCTAAGAATTCTACAGCAGTTGTAGTATTTAATATTGATTTGGCGAGCATTGAAGGAGGCTGGAATAGAAAGCCATTCAGGCTTATGGTAGACGGCAAGGAAGCCAGTTGTGGGGAGGACGTGTACGGAACCAATGTAAACAGAATTTATTATAATTTCTATGATTCCTCCAAAAAGGAATCAAACTGCCAGTATACCGGTAAAATTAATATGACAGACAGGGGATGGGGAACTATTATTGCGCCAAAGGCAAGCGTAGAGGTAGGCTCCAATTTCTGCGGCGTTATTATAGCTGATAATATTATAGCAACCGGTGAGAGCCATCGTGCCAATGCATATAATCCGGTAAAACCGGATGAAAATGATAAAACTGAGGTAGAAAAGGATCCAACAGATACAAAGGAGAAGATTACATTAACTACAGACTTAACACATGTAGGAGCTTCAGATAAGACTGCCGGACCTGTTAAGGGAGAGGATGTGAGTGTTACACTTACGCCTGACAAGGGATATCAATTTACAGGCGATATTACAGTAGAAGTAGAAGACAAAGAAAAAGGAACTGTTACTTATACAATAGATCCTGATACCGGCGAAGTAACAGGCGGAGATATAATAGTAGAACATGAAAAAGATCCTAAGCAGCCGGTAAAGGTTACGGTGCCGGGGAAAAATGTGACAGGCGATATAAAAGTTACTGCAAAGGCTACGAGAAGTATTACAGTAACAAAGTATCTGACAAAGGTGGATGATTCTAACGAGACAGCTTATCCGGCTGTGGAGAAGGAGTATACAGTTACCCTCACACCAAAGAAGAATGCAAAGTATTCTGAAGATATTAAAGTGCAGATAGGTAAGGACGAATATACAATTGATAAAGATAACGGAACTGTCACAGGAAAGGGAAGCGCAGGGATTACATTTGATCTTAAAGCAGGTAAGCTTACTATATCTGCTAAGAGTGTGACAGATGATATTACAATTATTGCAATAGCTAAGGAAGTAGAGGATACTATAAAGGTAACAAAGGAGCTTACTAACGTAACTGCATCTGACGGAAGCGAGGATACAATTACAAAGAAGAACAAGGAATATAAGACTACGCTTACACCTTCAGACGGTATGGCGTTTACTGAGCTTGAGGTTACCATTAAGGATGGAGATGCTACAAACACATATAATATTAATCCTGCTACAGGTAAGGTTAAGAAATCTAACAGTCAGGCAGCAGATATTAAGATTACCTATGGAGATGATTCTGCTGACAAAGCAAAAAGTCCTGTAACTGTTACTTTGCCTAGCAATGCAGTTGTCGGTGATGTTAATATTAAAGCGGTAGCAAAGGATATTATTAAAGTAGATATCATCATAGACGGTGAGCCTAAAGATAATGTTCCTCCTATTACAAAGGGAGAAAAGTATGATGCTGTTATTGACCCGGGAGAGGGAAGGGAGCTTACAAGCCTTTCTGTAGAGGTTGGAACGGAAGCATATGATATAGATATAAATGATGGGACTGTAAAAAACCGTAAGACAGGCGATAAGGTGACAGATAATAGTATTACTTATGACCCTGAAACATATGAAGTGCATTTGGATGGAACAGTAACTCAGGCGGATGTTACCATTAGAGCTACTACAAAGAGAAAGGGTATTACAATTGAGCAGTATTTAGATGGCAGTCAGATTGATTTAAATGGTAACGAAGAAGGAAAGTCAAAAAAACTCAATTTGAATAATAAATTTACCACAAAGGTAGAAGCAGGGGAAGGAAAGGAATTAAAGAGCCTTACTGTAAAAATTGGAACAGAAGTATATACTATTGATTTAGAAAATGGTCAAGCAAAAGATAAGTCTAATAAAACATATAATAGCATTGAATTTAACAATTCTACAGGAGAGCTTATTCTAAATGAGAATGCAACAACTGCAGATATAAGAATTGAGGCATGGACAATGGAGTCTGTCTCAGTGGAAGTAATTATTGATGGTGAGAGTATTTCCTATGAACAGACCGAGAAAGGAAAAGGACACACTGCTGATGTTGTTCCACAAAACAATAAGCCGCTTGCAGAGCTTTCTGTAACTATAGGAGAGAACGAATATAATGTAGATGTGACAACCGGCAAGGCAACGGATAAAGACGGAAATGAAAATCCGGATATTACCTATGACTCTGTATCTAAAAAGGTGACACTTAAAGGAAATGCGACTAATGATGATGCTGTTATTAAAGCGATTACCAATATTCAGGTTACTCAGTATTTAGATCGTAAGATTGTTGAAGGGCCGAAAGAGATTAAAACTAATGCTGGTTACACGACAACTGTATCGGCAGGTTCGGGTAGAACACTTGAGAAGCTTGAAGTAACAATTGGAAACAAAGAATATACAGTAGATTTGACAAGCGGCAAGGCAACGGATAAGAGCGGTAACGAAAAGACTGGTATCAAATTTGATAAGATTGATAAGGCAACCGGTAAATTGGAATTTAAAGAGAATGTCTTATCTTATGATACAATAATTTATGCGTATACAGATACACCAATTAATGTTAAGGTTCTTATAGATGAAGAAGAGGTTCCTAATGTTCCTGACATTACAAAGGGGGAAGAGTATGAGGCTAATATCCTACCTGAAAATGGAAAGCCGATTACAAGTCTTTCCGTAGAAATTGGAGATGATAAATATGATGTTGATGTAACAACCGGTGATGTAACAAAGGATGGACAGCCGGTGCCGGACAGTGGTATTACCTATTATCCGGATAATGATAATCTTCTCCATCTTGATAGTGACATCACTAAGGCAGACGTTACCGTTAACGCATCAACTGAAGATCCTATTACAGTAGAGGTTCTTATAGATGATAAGCCGGTTCCTAATGTTCCTCCAATTACAAAGGGAGAGAAGTATGAAGCAACCATTACGCCTGAACCCGGAAAAGAGCTTACCGGACTTACGGTTACAGTAGGTGATGACGAATATACAGTAGATTTGACAACCGGTAAAGCTAAGGATAAGAACGGAAAAGAGAATCCGGGCATCACATTTGATCCTAAAACAGGTAAATTGACGCTTTCTCCTGATGTGACAACTGATGATGTTAAAATTAAAGCAACTACAAAGGATTCAATTACAGTAGACGTTCTTGTTGATGGAAAAGAGGTTCCTAATGTTCCTCCAATTACAAAGGGGGAGAAGTATGAGGCAACCATTACGCCTGAACCCGGAAAAGAGCTTACCGGACTTACGGTTACAGTAGGTACAGATGAATATGATGTAGATTTGACAACCGGTAAAGCTAAGGATAAGAACGGAAAAGAGAATCCGGGCATTACGTATGATCCTGCAACAGGCAAGTTGACGCTTTCTGCTGATGTGACGAAGGCTGACGTAGTAATTAAGGCGACTACAAAGGATAATGCAGAGGCAATTAAGGTAGAAAAGAAATTCAGCAAGGTAACAGGAAGCGACGAGACTCCAAATCCGACGAAAGGTCAGGATTATGTTATTACATTAAAGCCAAAGAAGAAATATGGAATTGCAACTCTTACCGTAAAGATTGGCAAGACTACTTATACTGTAAATCCGGAGACAGGAGTTGCAACAGACAGTAAGGGCAAGAAGGTAGATATTTCTTATAGCAAGAGTACCGGACTGTTAAAGGTACCGGGCAAGATGGTAACGGACGATATGGTTATTACTGCCAAAGCGGTTATCAGCAAGGTGCCTATCTTAAAGATGAATAAGAGAATTAACGTCGGCTCTAAGTTTAAAGTTGATATTGTAGGTATAAGTAAGAGCGCCGCATTGCTGACATACCGTTCAAGCAATAAGAAGGTTGCTACCATAAGCAAGAAAGGTCTTATTAAGGGTAAGAAAAAGGGTAAATGTAAGATTTATGCAGACGTAGTACAGGGAGGTACATTCTACTCTGTAAGAATCAAGCTTACTGTTAAAAAAGATACGAATAAGATTTACAGTCTTACTAAGAAGGCGCTTAGCAAGAAGGTTAAGGGCAATAAGCTTCCTGAGTTTAATGTTTATAAGCGAGTATTTAAAAATAAAAAGACAAATATTAAGTTTATAAATGTTGAGAAGAAAGCGAAGATAACATACAAGTCTTCTAAACCGAGCGTTGCTACTGTTAAAAAGAAAGGCAAAATAGGAGTTGTATATGGCAAAAAGCAGGGCTTTACAGTAATCACATGTAAGATTAAGCAAAATGGAAAGACATATATTACCAGAGTATTTGTACGTGTAGATGATTACAAGGAAAATAAGCAGCTCCCTAAATATTTATATGAAATAAAAAAATAAATTTCTGGAATTTTCATAAAAAATAGTTGTAAAAGGTCTGACTGCTGGAATTTTTGGTTCCAAAAGTTAGACCTTTTCAATCAAAAACAGGTTTGCCATAAATTGTTTTTTGAATTTTCACATAGTTGTGCTTGAAATTACATAATATGCGTATTATAATGGTATAACCGAAAGCACAATATGCGGTTTGACAATATGTATTTTATAAATGATGTAATCATTTATAATCCTTGAATATACTATAACAATACATTTAACAAGTTATAGTAAGATAAATATATCGGAGGAGGAGATATCTAATGGCAGAGATAACAAAGGACATGATTATTGGAGATATTTTAGCTGTGCATCCGGGCAATGCAGCAATACTTATGGCTGCGGGCATGGGTTGTGTTGGATGTCCGTCTGCACAGGGCGAGACATTAGAAGAGGCTGCTATGGTTCATGGTATGGATGTGGAACAGCTTGTAGAAAACCTGAATACATTTGTAAAAGAGCAGAATGCATAAAAGAGTCTCCATTGTTTATACGAAACTAGCAGCTTGGAATGTTTTTATTGCCTGTAAACCAGTTAGTGATGGATTATAGAAGGGATTGGTGTTTTTGAAGATAGAGCGCATTAGTGAGAATAAGATAAAATGTACCCTTGACAGGGAAGATTTAGCAAGCCATAATCTGGTGTTGACAGAGTTTGCATATGGCTCCGAGAAGGCACGAGAATTCTTTCGGGATTTGATGCTTCAGGCGGAGGATGAAGTAGGGTTTGAAGCTGAAGATATACCATTGATGATTGAGGCAATTCCAGTAAGTAAGGACAGTGTTGTTTTATTTGTAACAAAGGTGTCTGAGCCGGAGGAGCTTGATACTCGTTTTTCTCGCTTTACCAGTGATCCGGATGATGAATATGATGATGATGAAGATGGCATATACGACAGAGTAATTGAAAATGAAATAGAAGTTGATTCAGAGAATGCATCAGACCTTCTGGATGTTGTGAAGGATGCAGTTAAGACAGCCATGGAGGGGTTGTCTAGGGCAGTGGAAGCCGGTTCTGTAGCAGAGGATGATGGATTTGTACCGTTGAACCAGTCTGCTCGTAAGATTTCTCCTAATGGGGAGAAGAAGCCAGTGGAGAAAGTAAAGAGCCATAATGCGATTTACGAGTTTATGAAGCTGGACGATGTTTGTATTGTGTCTAAGCATTTAGCAGGGCTTTACCGAGGCGATAATACACTTTACAAGGACATGGTGGGCGGTAACTATTATTTGGTGCTTAGCAGCGGCAATATGTCGCCAGATGGCTTCACAAAGGTGTGCAACCTGCTCTCCGAGTACGGTGTGCGTAAGCGTAATTCCTATGCATTGGAAGCATATTTTGAGGAGCATTATATGTGCGTAATCCGCTCTAATGCCATTCATACGCTTTCCGGTCTTTCTCGTTAAAGGATGAAGCAATAATAAATTAAATATTTAAGTAAAACAACCTTCTGAGTAGCGATGGCATATTGCCGGAATCTCTCAGAAGGTTTTTTATTAAGATGGGAGAAAACCTTCATTTGATAAACGCTCGGCGGGTTTTCAATTAGATATTTTGTTTGATATAGGTTATTGTTATAAGAAATCGGTTAGTTATAAGAAATATATATAACATGAAATTGTTATGTAAATATTTTCCAAATAGACAAAATTTAAAATTATTCGACACGTAAATGATATCGGATTTGACGAAATTTGTCGAATTAAAAACCTGTGGTTGTATTTATAACAACTGTAGGTTGTTGGACAGTTAATATATGTATTTGTATAATATCAGCATCAGGCAGATTCCCATATGCCGGTTGGAGAACCGGAGTATAATTTGCAGTAAAGCTATGCAGTCAAATTGTAAATCGAGGATGGGAGGACGCCTGATAGCCAACTTTATTTTACCACACTTGCCATGACGCCTTATGGTAAAAAGAAATTAGGCAATTTGCGCCGAATTTCTTTTGTACTAGCCTGAGCATGTCTTTCAATTATGTACATTGCGCAGAATACGCAAATTGAAAATATGGTTAGCATCGGGTTGGTTAATGCCGCGGCGAGAGCTGTCGGCGGGAATTTATATTTTAAGAAAGGAGTGGGGACATAGTATATACAAAATAATAAATGCAATTAATATTTATATTGTAATCAAAAACTAATATATACAGAGAAGCTGCTGTTTAATATTAATTAAGTAAAGGACGGTCCTACAACGTTTTCCTTATCAACATATGGCAGCTTATGTATTAAAGTATTTATTTATCTTTATTGCAGGCGTCTCTTTATATTAAGAGGCGTCTTTTTTCTGGGATTGGTACAGATAGCTTAATATTCCGGTTGCAAGGGATTTGGCTATTTTGTCCTGATAGGATGCTGAGTTTAAGCTGGCGCATTCCTCTGGATTTGAGAGAAAACCGCATTCACAAATAACCACTGGACATGAGCCGGATTTTAATATATAGTAGTCAGAGCTTGCTTTGCTTTGTCTTGTATTGGCGGGATTGACAGAAATAATTGACTGCTGTAACAGGTCTGCCAGTTGTTTTCCTGATTCTGAGCCCGTATAATAAAATACCTGACCGCCAAAAACACTGGAGGAGGGGTAGCTGTTTTGATGTATGCTCACTGCCAAGTTTGCGCCGGATGTTTCTATTATTTCGCGCCGGCGTTTTAGGTCAGAGGTTTTTTTGTTTGTATCCGAGCTGTTATATAATCCTTCGTCTGTAGAACGAGTCAGTATTACAGTAATATTTTGCTGCTCCAGATATTCTTTACATTTTAAAGTTATTGCAAGGTTTATGTCCTTTTCCAGAACATTGTTGACGCCGATTTTACCCGGATCAGAACCGCCATGTCCGGCGTCTAATACGACAGTGGCAGGGGATTGCTGTATTTTTAGAACGGTAAGATAAAGCTGGTCCTGCTGGCGGTAAATCGTGATGAGAGCTAGAAGTGAAAAACATATTAAAAGTAAATAAATGCTTTTTTTCATGGATATGTCCGGCCTTTTTTATGTACCTTATGAAAATATATGCATTATTATATGATTTATGCTATAATGATAAGCAGGTTGAGCAAACAAGTTTGTGATAAGTAGGAAGATTAATATGGATACAATTGTGGAACACGTTGATAAAGATGGGGGAGATAAGTCAAAAGCAGCTTTTGAAAAGGCGGGAGAGATTTTAAGGAACGGAGGGCTTGTGGCATTTCCAACAGAGACTGTATACGGGCTTGGAGGGGATGCTTTGAAGCCTTATGCAGCAAAAAAGATATATGAAGCTAAGGGAAGGCCAAGCGATAATCCGTTGATTGTGCATATTGCTGATAGAGATGCAGTATATAAGCTTGCAAAAGGGGTTACAGAAGAAGCAGAAAGATTGATGGACGCCTTTTGGCCGGGGCCCATGACCTTGATTTTTAAAAAGCGGGATATTGTTCCAAAGGAGACGACAGGGGGACTTGACACAGTAGCTATTCGGTTTCCGAGTCATTTTGCGGCAAGGGCGTTGATTAGTACGTCGGGATTGTATATTGCGGCTCCAAGCGCCAACCTGTCAGGAAGGCCAAGCCCAACAAAAGTACAGCATGTAATAGGGGATTTGAGCGGCCGGATTGACATGATTTTAGACGGTGGGGACGTAGAGCTTGGACTTGAGTCCACAATTATTGATATGTCTGCTGATGAACCTGTTATTTTGCGGCCCGGTTATATTACGGAGGAAATGCTTTGCGGGGTGCTTAAGCACATTTCCACAGATGCGGCCATATTGGAGGAGAAGGTAAATGATAATCTGGTGGCAAGGGCGCCCGGAATGAAATATAGGCATTATGCGCCCAAAGGGCAGCTTACTATTGTGGAGGGAGACAGCGGAGAGAATGTCATTGCTGCAATTAACAGTTTAGCAGAGGAGAGTGCAAAACAGGGAAAGAAGGTGGCGGTGATTGCCACAGAGGAGAGCAGGGAAAAATATAAGGCGCCAACTGTTGTGACTATAGGCAGCAGACATGATGAGTTATCAGTTGCGCAGCATTTATTTGATATATTGCGGCAAATGGATGACATAGGGGCGGATGTTATTTATTGCGAGAGCTTTGGCAGAAAGCAACTCGGCAGGGCGATTATGAACCGCTTATTAAAGGCTGCCGGATACCATGTGCTGAAGGTGTAGGGATGATTTAGAGGTGAAGATATGTCGTATTGTATATTATTTGTAGGAAATGGTGATGCCGGACGTGAGATTATGGCTAAGGCAATTATGGATGACCACATCCGTAAAAATAAAAGCGAGGGAATAGAGATTAAGGCAAGGGGGCTTGTGGTGCTTTTTCAGGAGGCAGTTAATTCTAAAGTGGCTAATATTTTGGAAAATAACAATGTGCCATTGGAATACGACTGTATGTTTCAGCTTGAGCAGGCGGATATAAATAGCAGCGATTTGGTGATTGCTATGGACGACAGCCATAAACAGAGGATTTTAGAGTCTTACCAGAATGTAGAGAATCTTTTTACGATAAAGGAATTGGCGGGAGAGGAAGGCAGTCTGTTAGATCCATACGGAAAAGAATTGATAGATTATGAGTACTGTTATCGGGAATTGAGCAGACTGGTAGAGAAGATTATAGATAATCGGTTGAAGTTTTTATAATGGTTTTAGCGGCTGATTTTAACTTAATTATATTAGGAAGGTGTCTGTTAAAGCAGACATGAACTCTTTGTTAAGATTTGCAAGCGAGTCTTGAAAAAGAAGCATAACCCAGAAAATAAAAGGAGGACGTTTGAAATGATAGCACTTGCAAGCGACCATGGCGGATATGTCTTGAAACAGGCGGTAATTGAGCATCTTAAGGAACGCGGGATGGGGTATAAAGACTATGGATGTTACAGCGAGGAGAGCTGCGACTATCCGGAATTTGCCAAGAAGGCAGCCCATGCAGTGGCAGACGGAGAGTGCGAGTGCGGAATCTTAATTTGCGGTACGGGAATAGGAGTTTGTATAGTGGCAAATAAGATTAAGGGTATACGTGCAGCCTTGTGCCACGATTGCTTTAGCGCTGCCGCTACCAGAGAACACAATCATGCAAACATATTGACTATGGGAGCCCGCGTAATTGGAACGGGATTGGCGCTTAAGATTGTAGATACGTTTTTGGATACGCCATTTTCTGATGAAGAACGCCATTTAAGGAGAATTGCACAAATTGAGGACTAATTATAGGAGGTTTGTGCTATATATAGGACAATGGTGAATAGTATATAGTTCATGACTTAAAAACAAAGCCATAATATCCGATATATCAGATATAAGAGTAAAACTTTGAAGCCGGTTAGCTGCGGCGGAAGCAGGTTTACAATGGTAAAGGGATGAATTATATGGCTAAAGTAAGTAATAGTAAGGTTAGATACAATATAAAAAAGATTGGAAGACGGGCGGCGGCTATAATATTGGCAGCGGCGCTCGTTTTTTCGTGGGAGATTCCGGCAAATAAGCGGGAAGCAGCGGCGCTTTTTGTAAAGGCGGCAGAAGCAGCAATTGAAGAACCGAAGCAGGTAACAGACGCGGCGGGAAAGACGTGGTATGAGATTAGTACGGTTGGTGAGCTCTATGGATTTGCAAAGCTTGTAAATGAGTATGGCGGAATAGGTGTTGTTCCGTATAATGCTTATCTGGCAAATGATATTACTATTCAAAGAGGCGTTGTAGAGGCTGCTTCTTCCGGAGCCGACATGTCGGAATTTTTATTGTGGGATTCAATTGGCAATTCTTCAAAGAAGTATGCAGGAATTTTTGACGGAAGGGGACATAGCATTTCCGGCGTATATATTAACGAGACTTTAAACTCCAAAGATATCTATCAGGGCCGGGGATTTTTTGGCGAAATCGGGTGCGGTAATGTAGATGGGGAGTCCTTTCAGGCGGCTATAAGGAATCTTAATATTAAAGACAGCTATTATAAGAGCAATTCAGGTAATTTGGGCGGACTTGCAGGAGTTGGATATGCAGCAGAGGTGTCCGGCTGCAGTTTTTCCGGTGTGATAATGGGAGAAGGCTCAATAACAGGCGGTCTGATAGGAAATAACACCAATATTAAGCTTGTTAGGGGGACGGTGACAAATTGCTGGTGTGATGCAAAAATAGAAACAAAATCAGGCGGCGGCGGACTTGTCGGGATAAATGCAGGGGTTATCAATAACTGTTATGCAAAGGGAAGTATATCCGGAGCTGCTACAGGAGGCCTATATGGGTTTGTAGGCGGTCTGGTTGGAAGCAGCAGCGGAAATATTGAGGCAGGAACAACTTATGGTCTGACAATTAATTCTTATACAAATATGAAGGTCAGCAGTAACACCTATGGAAATTATGTAGGCGGTCTGGTTGGAATGGCGGCAGGAGGCTTTTTTGTCAACTGTTATTCCAGCGGTTATTCCTATAAGGCTATTGGTGATGTTTATAAAAGGGGTGTAGTAGAATCTACAAATATGGAGGACAATAATTATTATTATGAACAGGAGGTAGATGGGAAGGTAACGGGATATTATTATCCTATTACGTACAATTGTTATTTTGTAGGAGAGTCTGATATTCCTGATGATATGAATTTAAAATATAACGGAGTGCGCTATTATACAGCGGAAACATTTGCAACAGGGATGGTTACATATCTTTTGAATCATCCGAAGGATAGGATTCCGGAAGGGTTTCAGATTGCGGCTTCGGGAGCATTTGGCCAGCGCGTAGCGCCTACTAATCCTACGGATGCCTTACCGTTGTTTTTGCAGCAGGATAAGGCAAATGCAGTGTATAAGGTTAATTATACAGGGGATTACGAAGGATTTGTTTATAGCAATGATACTACTGTTCTTCCGAAGTGTACAGAGAAGGGATTTCATTTTGAATTTACATATGAGGATACTGAAAAGGCAGGTAAGGAGTTTGATGGAACCGGTATAGATAGCGACTGTTCAATATTGGCTAAGAAGATTAGCAGCGTGCCGGTTATTAATGAAAAGAACGTGTTGGAGATTCGTACTCCTGAGCAGCTTAGCTGGTTTTCTCTTTATGTAAACGGGCAGGTGACGGATGAGAGTATAAATTTGCCGGAGCCGCAAAAGGCAAATGCAGTGTTAGTGAAGGACATTGATATGGCGGGACAAGATTTTTCTCCTATCGGTTATTGTAACGCCGGCGAGGATGAGGAAGAAACATACGATGGGGCGTACAAGGGATTTTTTGACGGACAATATCATGTAATAAAAAATCTTTCTATTAATGGGCCGGTAAATTCCATGACAGGTCTTTTCGGATGCGCTTATGGCGCAAGGATTGAGCATGTAGGCGTTGAACAGGGAAGTTTGGTAGGAAGAGGTTATGTTGGAGGCATTTGCGGAAAGGCGGTAGGAAGCAAGATTATAAATTGTTATTACAGCGGAAGCCTGACAGGAACAAACAGTTTTATCGGCGGAATTGTAGGCTATGCGGGTATTATAGGTTTGGGTGAGGCAAAGGATTATGCTTCCATGAGCATGGCAACAGAGGTTTACCGCTGTTATGCGGCTTCTTTTATGAAGGTAGAAGATAAATGGTGCGGGGGAATCAGCGGAGGAACTGAAAGCCCGAAAACTATAAATGGAAGCGAGGAGAGCGTTGAGTATTCCGACTGTTATTATGACAATGATAAAGCAAATGTAGTGACAGGGGCAGTGATGCGGGGAAATGAAAAGGCGGAGGATTATAGTAAGAAGTTTGTATGCGGCTACGGTACAGAAGCATTTGAAAATGGAAAGGTAACATGGTATTTGCAGCTTGCAGCTTTGCAGCATGGCGATACATATTATACGAAAAGCGAGTATGTGGCGGAAAAGGGCAATGTCGTATACGATGGAATGCATATCTACGAAATAACCGGAAAGGCGTTGATTTGGGGCCAGAGAGTTAAAACCGGCAGCGCTTCGGCGGATACTGATAACTATGATGAGATTCCGCGCTTTGCAGATGGCAGAAGCGATAGTGAAAAGGCTGACATTCAGGTATACCGTTATGCGGCAATCAATGTGAATGATGTATATGAGGACGAGGATGGATTGTGCGAGCAATATGGTAACTCCGGTTTTTATGTGGATTTGCCAAAGGGGTATCCGAAGTACCCCGAAGAATATCTGCATGAGGGAAAGCCAATGTATTTTATCGGATGGCTGCCTGCTGTAGGGGTGGAGCTTGGAGATGAATTGCTGACAGAGGGCTTTTATGTAAAGAATAACAATTACATTTATGCAAGCTACGACCAGAAGGGAAGGATTGATCTTATTTCTGAAAATGAGGATATGACGCTTCCCTATGGAAGGGAGTATAAAAACGAGAAATTGTCGGTTACTGCCGCTTGTACCATGTCTGATGAAAAGGATTATTTGAAATACCAGTGGTATTTTACGGATGCTTCCGGTAATACTGAGGCAATCCCTTCAGAAACAAGCAATAGTTACTCTATTCCCATCACGTTAAATGCAGGCGTTTATAAGATGTTTTGCAAAGTTACAGCAGAAAGCGGCGCATTTGCACAATCAGAGCCGGTGACAATTACTATTACGAAGAAATTATTGAGTGAGGATATGTTTGAGCCCGTTCCCTCTGCATATTATAAAGCGGATAGGGTTGAACCTAAAGTTTCGCCTGCCGATAAAGAAAAGGCGCTGCTTAAGGAGACGGATTATACTTATGATTATGAAAATAATATTAATTTAACAAATGCCGGTTCTAAGACAAAGGTTACTGTCACTGCGACTGAGGATGGTAATTACGAGGGCAGCATAAGCCTTCCTTTCGATATTACTTATCTTCCCGCAAATGATAGCATGTATGTTATTGAAGGAGAGATAGAGCAGGATTACTATTTAGATAAGGTTTTAATTTCTCCGGCGGAGGGATATGAGATGTCTAGGGTGTTAGGAAGAAATTACAGCAGCGATGGAGCGTCTTTTACTGCCTTGCATTCATTTGACAACTATACTTTTAATTTTTATCTTAAGGAGAAAGCGACAGGCGCGTTGACAGATGTTATATCAATTAGGATGAAGGTAAAGAATACCGATTTTAAGGAGATGGAGCCTTCTACAGAGGCGCCGCCTGTTACAGAGGCTTTGCCTGTAAGCGAGCCTTCTACAGAAGCGCCGCCCTCTACGGAAGCTCCCGTAAACAAGCCTATTGAGGTTATTAAGCCGGAGCCTGTTGTTGATAAATACGGAGAGGTAATTTCATATTTTGACGGTTGGGATATGCCGAAGGTTGGGAATTGTTACAACATTGGCAATTACCGCTATAAGGTTACAAAGACTTCTGTTTCAGGCGGAACGGTTTCTCTTATAAAGGTGAAAAATAAGAAGATTACCCGATCTAACATACCGGTTTACGTATCAATCAACGGATTTCATTTTCTTGTCACAAAGGTGACAAAAAAGGCGTATTATAAGTGCAAAAAGATTAAAAAAGTGACC
Organism: uncultured Lachnospiraceae bacterium; assembly: GCA_947626505.1. GTDB lineage: Bacteria > Bacillota > Clostridia > Lachnospirales > Lachnospiraceae > NC2004. The sequence continues at coordinate 23,095 of CANQSN010000013.1, read as the reverse complement.
GGCGGGGCAAATGTAACATACATAGGAGATTATGCATTTGCCAAATGTCCTAAGCTTAAATATGTGACTATACATAAAAAGGTAAAGAAGCTTGGGAAATATGTATTTTACAGTGATAAGAAGCTGAAAAGGATTAACCTTCGGTCAAAAAAACTTAAAAAAGTCGGAAAAAACTGCTTGAAGAAAACTCCTAAGAGCCTTAAAATAGTAATGCCGGCGAAGAAAAAGAAACAATACAAAAAGTTTTTTAAAAGATAGCAAAAAAGCAGAGGATATAAAGCTGTTTAATGAAAAACAGCAAAATATATTTTAAATATTATATCGGTGGTATAAACCTCCTGAAATCTGGTAAGAATATCCATAAATAGCGGATGATTCTATAAGGGTTGGGAGGTTTTTTTATTGAATAAAAGAGTTTTATTATATTCGATAGTTTTAGTGTGGGTGGCAGTATTATTGCAGCTTGTGGTAACTGTAGGTATTCGCAGCGATAACAAGATTGTCGAGGCGTTTCAGGCGTCAAACAGTATGCCGGTAAAAAGCGCTCTTACTGTTACCGGTATTTACGATTCATATTTGGTTTCTTATGAAGAACAGGAAAAGTTATTAAAATATATAGCGGAAGGTTTATCTTTAGAGAATTACCAGATTACAAAAAAGGATGGGGCTGCCATTACCAGCGCAAACCGCTGGTCAAAAACGGATATTTCCATTGCGGAATCCGGAAAAAAGCAGCAAATAGTAACAACAGATATTGAACTTACAGACAGGTTAAGCGCTTTGATAAATTTAAAGGAAACGTGTGAGAAAATATATAGGAAATTAAATATGGAGGGCAAATGCTCTATCAGTATGGAAGGCGTTTATCATGGTAATCTTTCGGCAGCGCAGATTGACGACATGAAAACTACTGTTTTCAAGGTGTTAGAGGCAAAGGAGCAGGATAAGCAGAAGATTTCCGGCTCAAATGTTTACTATGGGTATAGCAAAAGGCTTGACACATTTCAGGCTGTGGACGGAAAAAAGATTAACACACAATTGATTTTTTCTTATAATGAAAAAAACGACCGCACTGAAATGTATTTGGCTGTGCCATTTTTTCAAAAAGATTTCTAGCGTGCAGATAAACGAAGACAGACAGGGAAACTGTCTGTTATTTAATATTTGTTGTACTAGTTTCACTAAAGGGTGTTTATGCATAAATTATAATAAAAAGTTATGGAGAACGCCATGCAGGAGGAATTACTATATTTAGCAGGTATTGAGGAAAATGAGGAGCATCAGGCTTTGGATTATGTGCGCATGAAGGGCTTTTACCCGAAGGAGATTGTTAAATACAATCAAATTGTGGAGGAAGAATGTGATAAGCTGGAATACGAAGGTTCGTTAATGTATGCCGAGATAGTAGACAGAAGTGCATTGGAGCAGGTGGCGGAGAGGGTTACAGCGCAGTGTGTTAATTGTAACTCATGTTCGCATAAGGGATGCGGGGGATTTTTTAGACCGGAACAGAATATGGACATAATTTACCCATGGATTTTGACAATGCTGTGTAATGAAATGCATGTAAGGCGCGTCAGAAAATGCCGGAGAGACAAGAGATTTAGATAGAATTTAAAATAAGTATAGCATACCGAGCGGAATAATGGTATCATAAGAAGCAGAGTTGAACTAAAGGAGGAAGCAGTGTGCGGAATGTAATTATCAAAATTGTTCTTTTTGTTCTTTGCTTTTTCGGTGGTGTGTGGGGAATGAATATTATATTGGGAGGGGATGCCGGTGATTACTCAACGGAGATGGATCAGGCAACCCTTCCTCTTGTATATACTAATGTCAAAGGAAACAAAATAAACTGTATGCATGGATATACCTCAGAGGTTGACGCATCGTTGCTGCACGATTCCGTTACGCCTATGGAAGGAATACGTCAGGTCAAGCTTATTATTAACCCGAACCGGTATGATGTAAGCGGCATAAACTATGAGATTAGAAGCTCTGATGCGTCCTCGTTGGTCGAGGAGGGCGAGCTTAAAGACATAGAGAAGGACAAGCATGATAACCTGATAGTTACGCTTGATATAAGAATGCAGCTTAAAGAAGGGCAGTATTATATTTTAAAGCTGCTCCTTTCCGGAGAAGGGGAGGCTGATGTAACTTATTATACAAGGATTGTATATAATGACATAATGCATGTTCAGGAACAGCTTGATTATGTAACGGATTTCAGCGATGTATTGCTGGATAAGGCGGAAGCGGAAAGGATAAAGCAGTATTTGGAGAGCGATCCCTCTAAGACTAGTAACGACTTGGGATATGTTGATATTACTGATAGCTTTGAAGCCATTACTTACGCAGATATGAAGCCGCAGAAGCTGACTAATGCCTGCCCTGTGATTACTGATATATCGCAGGATGTTGCATCAATGAAAATGTCGTTTACGATTCTGGCTGAAAGCAGCGGAGGCAATACAGAATATTTTGAGGTTGTTGAGAATTATAAAGTGCGCTATACAAGCACAAGGATGTATTTGCTTTCTTATGACCGCAAGATGAATTCCATTTATGACAATGTTTTTACCAGCACTTCAAACAACAGTTTAAAGCTGGGAGTTACAGAGGATTCAGATATTCCTTATATGATTAGCAAGGATTGCAAGATGGCGGCGTTTATTAAAAGCCGCGAGCTGTTCCTTTATAATTACCAGCATACGCAGATTACAAGAGTGTTCAGCTTTATGCAGGAGGATTTCAGCAATCAGTATGATAATTACAGTCAGCATAATATAAAGATTATTTCTTTGGCAGATAATGGCGATATGGCGTTTGCTGTATTTGGATATATGAATAGAGGCCGGCATGAGGGAGGAAACGGCGTGCTTTTTTACCGTTATACGCTGGCCGATAACCGCATAAAAGAAGTGGCGTTTATTCCTTCAAGCCAGCCTTTTTCCGCGCTGGAGGAGGATATGGAGCAGGTAGTATATATGAACAGTCAGGATGAGATTTATATAAGTCTGATGGGAGAGCTGTACTGTGTCAATATGCAAAATAATGCAGTAGAAAGCCTTATGTCAGGAGTTACTAACGAGACTGTGGTTTCCTCTAAGAACCATAACCTGATTGCCATGCTTAACGGTAAGGAGGGACAGGAAAATAAGAAGATTACTATAAGAGATTTAGAGAGTCAGGAGGAACAGACGATTTTTGCAGAGGAGGGCGAGGTTTTAAGAGTTATTGGGTTTGTTGAGGATGATTTAGTGTATGGCAGGGTAAAAGAAAAGGATATTGTAAAGAGAGATTTTACTACTTCATTTTATCCTATTTATGAAGTGAATATTATTAGTTATGAGGGGAAGCTGATTAAGAGCTATCAGCCGCCTTCGCCCAAAACCTATGTAATGCAGGCTGTGGTTAATAATAATCTGGTTGAATTAAGCCTTTCAAAATATAACAAAGATACATTTGAGGATAAAGGAAACGACTGGATTATGAGCAGCGACGAGGATGCAGCCAATACCGTAGCGCTTGAATATACTTACAATAGTGTGCGGTACAAGGAGTTATATATGGTATTTCCTAATTATATTTACCTTACTGCGGCGCCGGAGCTTTTGAATACTAAGGAGACAAGGGTAGACAATAACCGTATTGTAGAGGTTGAGGGAGATTCAAGAGGAGTTTTAAGATATTTCGTATATGAGCAGGGTTCGGTTGAAGATTCCTACAACGATATTAGTACTGCTATTCACGAGGCAAATGAAAGAGGCGGCGGAGTAGTGAACAGCCACCAGAAAACTGTTTGGGAGAAAAGCGGTATAATGGATTATGCTACTGTTGGGGACGATATTGCTGTTATAAATGCAGACGACGCCAAGACCTCGAAGGAGGCGTGCGTAGCTATGATTCTTGCCTATGAGGATGAGCAGAAGGGACTTTCTGAGCTTATAAAGCAGAATCTTCCGGCGGATGAGCTTATAGAACATAACCTTAATAAAACAGGAGTTAATTTAACGGGATGTACCTTAGATGAGGTTATGTATTATATTTGTCAGGGGCGTCCGGTTATTGCAAGGAATAAGGAGGGCAGGTATATACTGCTTACCAGCTTTAACAGCGCGCTGATAAAATATATCGATCCGGTTTCAGGCGAGGTGGTGAGAACTGATTTTGCTGAAATGAGAGATGAATTTGAGCAAAATGGCAATGTTTTTTACAGTTATTTGAAATAAATTTAAGTAGCAATTTATCAATAAATATAATATAATGGTACAAGAATGAATAAGATGGAGGTTGCGATATGAAGATTCGTTTTCGCGCGGAATTTGCAAGGGATTGGGTTATGACCAGGGAGGCTACAATGGGTAAGAATCCCATTAATCATTTGCGTTCTTGTGTACAGGACATCATTGGTCCAGATGGCAAGATTAAGACGCTTGACTCAGGTTATACCGACTGCAATTTGATGTTGTTTGTGAATTCTATAGAATATAGTGAATTTGAGACAAAGCTTTGGCAGACGTTGGAGGATGAGTTTCAGATTGGAAAAGGTTCTAAAGAGGCTGACGTTAAGTATGAGAAGATTCTTGATGAGGAGGAGGCAGAGGAGGTTAAAAAGACTCAGATGCTGGCGGCAATTAAGCCGAAGGTGGATAGTCTTTTGAGCGCGGCTCCTTATAAGGAGATGCTGGCTCAGGTTCGTTTGATTGCGCCTCAGATTACTCAGTTAGGAGTACAGCGGGTTTTTAATTCAAGGGCATATCTGTTTGCTGTTGATGAAGGATGCGGATTTTCTACCTATTTAAGTATTTTTGCTAACCTTGTCAGCAGTCTTGGACTGTTTGAATTTACAGAAGAAGCCAAGGTGATTGAGACTACTGTCGAGTACAATGATAAAGATCCTTGGCTTCAGTATAACGCTATTGGCAAGTTTAAGAATAAAATGATTAGTTTCGATATTTCTCAGTGGGTGACTCATTTAGACGAGTCGGGATTTAAGCGTTTTCTTAGAAAGCTGAGAAGCCTGCAAAAAGATTATATTTATGTATTCCGTATTCCATACATAGAGGAACCTGCGCTGGGCAGGGTATATCAGGCGTTAAGCGACGCTCTGTATACGGAACTGGTGACTTTTCCTCCGTTTACTTATAAGGAGTATTTTGAATTTATTGCTAATCCTCTGGCAAAATACCAGTTTAAGGTTGCAGATGATGCTAAGGATGAATTTAACAAGAAGGTTTTGGATGAAAAGAGCAAGGGTGAATTTTACGGATTACGCAGTATGCGTAAGATTGCATATGAGATGATGTTTCGTAAGATGCTGCACAATGCCGAAACCGGAAGTAACGATATGGTTATTCATGGCGAAGATTTGGCGGGATGGGCTGAATAGTACAAGGAGAAGTGAGGTAATTGGAACAATACGAGAAATTTCTGGATGTAGACGTTAAGCTGCTCCATGACAGAATGCAGGAAAATGTAATAGTAGACAACAAGGATAACGCAAAAAAATACCAAGACCGAGGTGTATTTATGGGGAGGGTTGGCGCCAAGAAGTTTTATATTTTATATAAGCCTCCGTATATGAGGAAGTTTTGGTTTATGACTACCCTTAAAGGCGATATCAGCGGAACTGAAGACGGTAAAACTAGACTCAGGTACCGTTTTGGAAAGCTTAGGGCGGCGATTGTTTTGGCGAGCCTGCTTTTAGTGCTGGTGACAGTGGCGGCAGTTTACGCATTTATCAGTAATGAGATGGAATTGATTGGTAATTTGTGTATTTTGGGTTTTTGGCTGTTTGGAATTGGCTTCTATATGTTTTCAATGGTACGTTCAAGAGAGGCGCGGGACAGGCTTATAGGGTTTTTGGAAGATTTGAGCGTAAAATAAAGACAAGCGGCAGGGTTTCTCCTGCCGCCTGTCTTTATTTTTGGGTATAGAAAAACCACTCTATTAGCGGGGGGAGAGTGGTCTTTCATCTATCTAATAGGGAGCAAATATTCTTAGAAACATAGCGATATCTAAAGAATATTTGTCGTGATTAGCATATGTATTTAATAAAAACAATCTAACTTTGCTTCAACAACTAGATTATAGCACAATAGTATACATATTTCAAGAGTAAAATTAAAATTTTTACAAAATTTTGGAAGTAAAATTCACAAAATAAACGGGAAATAGCATTGACTATTTACTATATGTTGTGGTAGAACATAATAGGGAGCATTTTCCCAAGGTAGCAAATAGTTAATCATCTTAGAAAGGATTAAGAGGTGATAAGATGGCAAAGAAAAGGAAAAAGAAGTTCTGGCTTTTGACAAAAATATTTCAGGCTTTTTTTATTGCTGTATTTATGGGATGCATTTTTGTTGCGGTAGGCATCTACATGAAATACGGGAAGACAGTATTAACTCTTTATTCCACTGCCGATAAGATTGTAAAGGAATCTAAAGAAGAGGATTTTAAGGCTACGGAAACCAGCCTTGTATATGATGGAAATGGGGATTTACTAAAAACCCTGAAGGGAGAAAAGGATGTATATTATCTTGAATCGTCCTCCATACCGGATGATGCTAAGAATGCTATAATTTCTATTGAGGACAAGAAGTTTTACCAGCATAATGGCATTGATATAAAACGTATTGCCGGTTCGCTCGTGGCAAATATAAAGAGCAACGGAATTGCCCAAGGCGGTTCTACGATTACGCAGCAGCTAGTGAAAAACATTTATTTGAGTAACGAGGTTACATATACGCGTAAGATTAAGGAGATTTTTATTGCAGTAGGAGTTGAGAAGCTCTATACAAAGGATCAGATTTTAGAGTTTTATATGAATAATGTCTATTTTGGAAATGGGTACTATGGAATTCAGGCAGCGTCAAACGGTTATTTTAGAAAGAGCGTAAGTTCGCTGAGTTTGTCCCAGATTGCATTTTTGTGCGGAATTACAAACGGACCGTCTACGTATGATCCTTACAGGCACAAGGATAGGGCGCTTGAGAGAAGGAATTTGATTCTTGATGAAATGTTAAAAGATGGATATATTAGTCAGGAGCAGCATGATGAAGCTATCGCGGAAAAGATTAAGGTTAAAAAGTCCAAAAAGGCTAAGATAAGCAGCGTAGATTCTTTTGTTATGGATTGCGCCACAAAAGCGCTGATGAAAAAGGAGGGCTTTGAATTCCGTTATTCATTTGACTCGGATGAGGATTCTGATGCATACAACAAACTCTATCAGGAGTCATATGACCGTTGCGAGGCGTCTCTGTTCACAGCGGGATACCGCATATATACCTCCATTGATCCGGAGAAGCAAAAGTTATTGCAGTCTTCCATTGACGACGCTTTAGCAGCCTATACTGAGGTTGGCGAGGAGGACAAGATCTATGAGCTCCAGTCTTCCGGAACGTGTATTGATAACAGCAGTGGACGCGTAATTGCCATTGTGGGAGGGCGAAGTCAGGATGATGTAGATGGATATACCTTAAATCGTGCGTTCCAGAGCTACCGTCAGCCGGGAAGCTCGATTAAACCATTAATTGTATATGGTCCGGCTTTGGAAAAAGGATTTACTCCTGATTCAATTGTGTCCGACACGCCAATTAGGGATGAGAAGGACGCTCCAAAGAATTCGGATGGCAGGTATTCAGGAAGGATTACTTTAAGAAGAGCAGTTGAGGGTTCAAAAAATGTAGTGGCATGGAGAATATTTAAAGAAATTACCCCTGCTGTTGGTATTCGCTATTTGCATAATATGCATTTTTCAAAGATTGTTAATTCGGATCTTGTTATGGCGGCTTCTGTAGGTGGATTTACCTACGGTACCAATACTATGGAGATGGCATCAGGGTATGCCACATTTGCAAATGCAGGGGTTTACAGGGAGCCTACATGTATAGTGTCTATAACGGATTCAGACGGGGATATAGTTGTATCGGATGATGTTGAGGAAACCCGCATTTATGATGAAAACGCTGCTTTAATGATGGTTGATGTGCTTAAAGGGGTACTAAGTCATGGTACTGCCGGAGGAATGGGAATCAGCGGCAACATGCCTTGTGCAGGTAAAACGGGAACCACTGATGACAACAAGGATGGATGGTTTTGCGGATTTAGTAAATACTATACAACAACCATATGGGTTGGTTACGACACGCCGAGAAGTGTTCCGGGATTATTTGGCGGCACTTATCCTACCAGAATTTGGAAATCCTATATGGATCAGATTCATGAAGGTTTACAGCCCAGAGATTGGGACAAGTATCAGAGTGATGGTAAGTATAAAAATTCTACTGAAGAGGATGATATAACTACAGAGGAGAGTACGACAGAAGATAAGAATAAGGAAGATGAAAAAGATGAAGAGGATGAAGATGATGACACAGAACCTATTGCTACGGAGGCGCCAATTGATCCGAATGTACCGGTACCGACAGAAGCGCCGGTAACAGAAGCGCCTGTTGTAACAGAGGCGCCCGCAACTCAGGCGCCGGTAACGGAAGCGCCGCCTGCGGTAACGGAAGCGGTTGTTACTCCGGAGCAGCCAGCACAGTAATAAGCAATAAAAATATCCGGTCAGAATAATCTCTGGCCGGATACTTTTATTATATTTGCTGTTTTCTTCGGTTGTTATATTCCTCAATACGCGTTTGAATACGCTCAGTCGGGCTTAACAGATTGCTTATGGAAGCGTCATGGTTCAGGTTATCAATTATCAGTGCAATGTATTTGCTTAAGTCTGAGCTTACATACCAGTCCCTTTCTAATAGTTCGGGCATTTGATAGGTTAAGTTGGTTGTAATAACCTTTTCAATAATTCCCTCTTCGTGGCACTTGTCAAATACTTCAAGACCGTTAGTGAATAATCCAAATGTACAGATTGAATAGACACGTTTAGCTTTTCTGCGCTTCAATTCCCTTGCCACGTCAATCATGCTTTCGCCGGAGGAAATCATGTCGTCGATAATTATAACATCTTTACCCTCCACGGAATCACCTAAAAATTCATGGGCAACAATGGGGTTGCGGCCATGTACAACAGTAGTATAATCTCGGCGTTTATAGAACATTCCCACATCCACGCCAATTACATTTGCAAAATAAATTGCCCGATTCATGGCGCCTTCGTCGGGGCTGATTACCATCATATGTTCCTTGTCAAAGAAAAGGTCGGGAGCGCAGCGAAGTAATGCTTTTACAAATTGATAAGTTGGCATAATGCTTTCAAAACCATCTCTTGGAATAGCATTTTGTACTCGCGGATCATGCGCGTCAAATGTAATAATGTTGTCCACTCCCAGATTTGTTAATTCCTGAAGTGCGTTGGCGCAGTCTAAGGATTCTCTGGTTGTACGCTTGTGCTGGCGGCTTTCATACAGGAAAGGCATGATTACCGTAATCTTGCGTGATTTGCCGGCGGCAGCAGCTATAATTCGCTTTACATCTGCGAAATGGTCGTCAGGGGACATATGGTTTTCCTGTCCGCAAAGGGAGTATTTTATGCTGTAATTACCAACGTCAACTAGAATGTAAAGGTCTCCGCCGCGAACAGACTCTTTAATGATTCCTTTGGCCTCGCCGGAGCCAAAACGAGGGCAGGAGGCATTTAGAAGGTAAGTGTCTCTCTCGTACCCATGAAAAGCAACAGTAGATTTGTTTTCGTTTTGCCGCGCCTTTCTCCATTTTACAAGGTAGTCGTCTACCTTTTTTCCTAATTCTTTACAGCTTTCCAGCGCAACAATTTGAAGCGTTCCGACAGGTATTGTTTGCAAATGAGTGTCTTTTGGCATGATAAGTTATCCTCCATAGGTGTTGTATTTTCCTTTTTGGGAAATGATTAGTTAATAAGTGACATATACCCATATATATAATAAAACAAAATCCAAGGATGTCAAGGATTGTTAGGGGTTCTTGTGTTTTTTAAACGGATATCCGAACCAAAAATTGGAAATATATTATACTGCTCTATGATTCTTGACGCGATTCGTTTACTGTATTTTTGTTCAATCTGCTTTATGGAAAGGTTTGTGGAAATAATTGTGCTTTTCATTTGCAAAGCGCGGACGTTCATACAGTTAAACAGGGAAGTGGCTACAAATTCATTATTAAGCTCTGTTCCCAAATCATCTATAATTAATAGTTCGCTTTGGACAATATAGTTGTACATATCCTCAGTTTCGGGTGACGCCCGATGAAAGGAGTGGTCGGCTAAAACCTCAAAAAATTGTGTGGCGGTAAGATAGCTTACTGTGTGTCCTAAGTCCATCAAATCTTTTGCAATGCAGTTTGTAAGAAATGTTTTTCCAACGCCTGTGGCGCCATGTAACAGCATATTTGTCCCATCCGGAAAGCCGGATATAAATTGTTTTGCGCTGTCATATACCCGCCGGATATTTTCTCTTGGAGAGATACCGTATTCTTTACTGACGTTATCGCTATAACAGGAAAAATCAAAGTTAGAGAAGTTCTCTTGTTCCATACGTCTGCGTATGGGAGAATTCTGAAACAGCATACGGGCGCTTAACGAAATATAACAATGGCAGCGGACACCGTCTATAAAGCCCTGATCCCGACAATCCTTACATGTGAAAATATCCTCTAAGTAATCTTTGGGAAGCTTATATTCCTCAATTAATCTTTCACGTTCGTCGTTTAATTGATTGACAGCTTCACTGTAAGAAGAATCAGGAGAGCTTGAATTGCCCTGTATATTTTTCATTGTCTGTTCTATTGTCAGTATGCTAAGCTTTTTATCGCATTCTTTTAAAGCGGGGCAAATGCTATAAACATGAGCAATACGTTCTTCGTGTTTTATCCGGTTATCAAATCTTCTTTGTTCGTAAATCTCCTTTATGGAGGGGTATGTATTCATATAAATCTCCGTTCTTTAAAATAGTCTAGCTATTAATGGAGTAGTCGACGTGTTTTATATTTTGTTGCCCGGACGCAGCGTGGTTGCAACCTTGGGCAATATAGCATCATAGTCTATATCTTCTCCCTGCTCAAAATTATGGAAGGAGGTTGTCTTAATGTTCTTTGTATTTTTGGTATATATTTTCTGAGACTTTTCCTTAAAGTCAGAATCAGCTTTCTTTAGACTATTAAGGTCTTTTATTCCCTGTTCATGCCAGTTTTTTAATATGGCGGCAGTATAGCTTAAACTGTTTTCGCCGCTGGTTCTCTTATAGGCGCGGTTACACGCCTCTATAATTAAATCACTATCCATCTGGTATTCTTCAGTCCAGAGCTTTGCAAACCGGCCGGCTTCCTCTCCCCATGTTACGAGTCCTAAAGCCTTTTTAATGGAGCTATTTAATTTATTGAAATTTTCTGTGGCGCTTTTAGCCTGTCCGCGATTTTTGATTCCCTGTTCATGCCAGCTTATCGCTACCTTTTCTATGTACTGAAAGCTCTTTTTTCCGATAGTAACACAATATTCAATTAAATACGAAATTAAATCTACAGAAAAATTAAGCTGATCATATATGTAATATAACGTCTGTAAATTTTCAGGAGAAATTTGCTGTCCAAGAAGAACCTCTGCTTCATAAGATAAATGCTCCATTTCCGGTGATGTAAAAGCATTTGCAATCTCTTTTATACTATAATTAGGCTTCTTTGGAGGCATATTTACAACCGGCGCTATGTTTACAACCGGCGCGGGGGTTTTATCAGGCTCTCTTATAGGAAGCAATTCAATAAATTCAACATCCTTTACTGCATTAAAATGAAGTATAAGCAGACCTTGCTTTTCCCAATATTTTAACGCTCTTGTCACGTCGGATTCCGTATTGTTCAGGGCGTCCGCCATGTCGGAGATAGTGGGAGAAAGCCCGCAAAGGGCTGTGCGCAAAAGATATAAATATACCTTTACAAATTCACCATTTGCCGGAGGCATAAAATAGTCAATAAAGGTATTATTAATCGGTGTAGATGTTGTTGACAGATGGTTGGAAATCTTAATGGAAGTCATATTTAATCTCCTTAATTTAACTCGCTTTATCATATAAATGGAAGGAGGTGGAAAATGCCTTATAATCACAGTATTATTGCATGTAATGCCTGCCCTCAAAGTAAGTATAGCACAGTAAAAAGCAATTGAAAACAGCACAAACGTTTTGTTATAGGGTTACTAGTACAATGTGGAAAATGTGGATAATGTTTACAAAAAAATATAAAAGTTTACAGAAAAAAATAAATTAAATAAAATCCTTGAAAATACTTAATTGTTAAAAAATCGACAATTGAAAAATTTAGATTAAGAAATCCACATATATACCCGCTCATAAAGTGGATAAACATGTGGATAATGTTCATAACTTGCTATTAATTATGTCTTCGCCCACTAAAACAACATTTCCGGCTCCCATAGTTATCAACAAATCATTTTCGTAACAATTTTTTAACAAAAATTTTTCTATCTCCTCAAACGATGGATAATAATGTACGTCAACCTGTTGTTTTTTCAGCAGGTTAAAAAGGTCTAAGGAGGATATTTCGTGTGTATCCGTTTCTCTGGCGGCATAAATGTCTGCTAAAACCACATGATCCGCAAGGCTTAAGGCTTTTGCAAATTCCGGCAGGAAGGCTTTTGTACGGGAATATGTATGCGGTTGGAAAACTACCCATGTATCCCTATGTGGAAATCTTGCTGCTGCGGTTAAAGTGGCTTTGATTTCTGTTGGGTGATGCGCATAATCATCAATTATGGTAAAGCCATTAACTTTTCCTTTATATTCAAACCGTCGTTTTGTTCCCGTAAAGGATAATAATCCTTTCTTAATATCTTCATTAGAAATTCCAAGCTCCTTTGCAATGATGACAGCAGCAATTGAGTTATATATATTGTGGTCTCCGTTAACAGACAAATCAACATGTAAAACGATATCGTTTTTGTGATAGAGGTCATACTGTCCATTCCCGCGCTCGTCATATTCCACGTTTACTGCGGTGTAATCACTGACCTCTGTCTGACCGAAGGTTATAATGCGGCAGCTTAACCCCTTGATGATATCTTTTATACCCTCAATGTCCGAATTAATCACTAAAAGGCCGTCTTTGGGAAGAAGAGAGGCAAAACGGTGAAAGCTGTCTCTAATCTCCTTAATATTATGAAAGAAATCCATATGGTCTTCTTCTATATTAAGTATAACAGAAATTGTAGGGTAAAATGACAAAAAGCTGTTTGTATATTCACAGGCCTCTGTAAGAAAAATCTCATGGCCGCCCGTTCTTATATTGCCGCCAATGGCGTCAAGGATTCCGCCTACGCTTATGGTCGGATCTGTGTCGGCAGCCAGTAAAATATGGCTTAACATGGAAGTGGTTGTGGTCTTTCCATGAGTTCCGGAAATGCAGATTGCCTGATTGTAATTTTTCATAATCTGTCCGAGAAGCTCTGCCCTTGAAAGCATTGGAAGACCGGCAGACTTTGCCGCCATAAATTCTTCGTTATCCTCGTGAATTGCAGCGGTGTAGCATACGACATCTATATCGTTTGTAATGTTTTCAGCTCTCTGGGTGGTAGCGACCAATGCGCCATTTGCCGAAAGATTTCTTGTTATATCAGATTCCTGATTGTCGGAACCGCTTACTGTAAAGCCCGCTTTTAGCAAAATCTCAGCCAGCCCGCTCATACTGATTCCGCCAATTCCAATAAAGTGGATGTGGCAGGGCGTTGTAAAGTCCATTTTGTACATACTTAATACCTTCCTAAGATAAATTATAGTGGTCTAATGTTATTGTATTAATATTATACGACGAAATTTCTTATTCTTCAATATATTTCACACTACAAGAATATTATCCTTTTGAGCGGCTTTTTGAGTCTAAATTTATCTGTTTTTTCAAGTTATATGTAAAATTAGGTGAAAATTGGAAATTTTGGTTGACAACGATGATAAAATTTTGCAAAATTAAAAAAAGTTTTTGTTCACAATTTACAAAAATGTGGTATAATAATGAAGAAATGCTGACCACGCTTGCGTGGGGAGGCATTTGACGAGTATCCACATCGAGACGGAAGTCGAGATGGTATACTAGATATATAGTGCGTGTAAAGGGGTGACGACATGATTAAGAAAGAAATGATAGCCATGCTATTAGCGGGCGGACAAGGCAGCAGACTAGGTGTGTTAACCTCTAAGGTTGCAAAGCCGGCAGTATCTTTTGGCGGCAAGTATAAGATTATTGATTTTCCATTAAGCAACTGTATTAATTCCGGTATTGATACGGTTGGCGTCCTTACACAGTATCGTCCATTAAGACTGAACCAGCATATTGGAATTGGAATTCCATGGGATTTAGATAGGAACATTGGCGGTGTTACTGTGCTTCCTCCATATGAGAAGAGTACTAACAGCGAGTGGTATACGGGAACAGCCAACGCTATTTATCAGAACTTGGAATATATGGATTATTACAATCCTGATTATGTGCTGATTCTTTCAGGGGATCATATTTATAAGATGGACTATGAAGTAATGTTGGATTTTCATAAGTCCAGACATGCGGATGTAACATTAGCAACGTTTAATGTTTCAGAAGAGGAAGCAAGGCGTTTTGGTGTAGTATTAGCAGATGAAGAGGGAACTATTACGGAATTTGAGGAGAAGCCGGAGAATCCAAGAAGTACTAAAGCTTCTATGGGTATTTACATATTTAGCTGGCCGGTACTTAAGGATGCGCTGCAGCAGTTGTCAGAGCAGCCGGCCTGTGATTTTGGTAAGCATATTATTCCTTTCTGCCATAATAATGGCAAGAAGATTTGCGCTTACGAGTACAAGGGCTATTGGAAGGATGTAGGAACGCTTTATTCATATTGGGAAGCTAATATGGAACTGATTGATTTAATTCCGGAGTTTAATCTCTATGAGGAATTTTGGAAGATATACACTAAGAGCGATGTACTTCCTCCGCAGTATATAGCAGACAATACTAAGGTGGAAGCAAGCATTATAGGCGAGGGCTCCGAGATTTACGGGCAGGTTTACAATTCTGTGCTGGGAACCGGAGTTACAGTGGAAGAAGGCGCTGTAGTCAGAGACTCTATTATTATGAATGGAACAGTTATTGGGAAGAACAGCCAAGTGAGTAAAGCAATTATTTCTGAATACGTAACATTGGGAGAGAATGTGGTGCTTGGAACTTTTGATGATGCAGAGAATAAGGTGGCTCCTCATATTTATGCGGGAGGATTGGCAACCATTGGCGAGTATTCAGTGATTCCTGATAATGTTCAGATTGGTAAGAATACAGCAATTTTTGGTGAGACTGAAAGCTCGGATTATCCGGATGGCAGGTTGATGAGTGGAGAAACTTTGATAAAGGTAGGTGAATTAGCATGAGGGCGATAGGTATTATCTTAGCCGGTGGCAACAGTAATCGTATGAGGGAGCTGTCCAACAAAAGAGCTATAGCGGCAATGCCTATGGCAGGAAGCTACCGCAGCATTGATTTTGCACTTAGCAATATGACAAATTCCCATATTAATAGAGTGGCGGTATTTACACAGTATAATTCCCGTTCGCTGAACGAGCATTTAAGTTCTGGTAAATGGTGGGATTTTGGTCGTAAGCAGGGCGGTTTATTTGTATTTACTCCTACTATTACTAACACAAACAGTTACTGGTACCAGGGGACGGCAGACGCACTATACCAAAATCTCAATTTTTTGAAGGAAAGCCATGAGCCATATGTGGTGATTGCTTCAGGAGATGGAATATATAAGCTTGATTATAACAAAGTGCTTGAATATCACATTGAAAAAGGCGCCGATATTACGGTGGTATGTAAGGATTTATCAAAAGAGCCGGAACAATTGGAACGCTTTGGCGTAGTTAAGATGAATGATGATGGCAGGATTCGAGAGTTTGAAGAGAAGCCTTTGGTTGCGGAATCAACAATTGCTTCTATTGGCGTATATGTTGTGCGCCGCCGCCAGTTGATTGAGCTTTTGGAGAACTGCGCAAAGGAGGAACGCAACGATTTTGTCAAGGATATTTTAATCCGCCAGAAGAATGTAAAGAAGATTTATGGATATATGATGGATTCTTATTGGAGTAATATAAGCGATGTGGATGCTTATTATAAGACTAATATGGATTTTCTGAACAAGGATATAAGGGATTATTTCTTTAAGCAATATCCGGATATTTACTCTAAGGTGGACGACCTTCCGCCGGCAAAGTATAACAAGGGTGCGGAGATTAGAAACAGCTTGGTTGCTTCAGGCTGTATTGTTAATGGGACAGTGGAGAATTCTGTGTTGTTTAAGGAGGTATTTGTGGGCAACAACTGTACCATTAAGAATTCTATTATACTTAATGACGTTTACATTGGAGATAACGTATATATAGAGAACTGTATTGTTGAGAGTCGGGATACAATTCGGGCTAATTCTACTCATGTTGGAGAGGATCGGATTGAGATTATTGTTGAGAAGAATTCCAGATATATTTTATAAGAAAGGTAAGGGGGCGTTTATATGCAGATTACAGATGTACGGATAAGGAAAGTGATGAAAGAAAGTAAAATGAAGGCGGTTGTATCTATTACTTTAGATGATGAGTTTGTTGTTCATGATATAAAGATAATTGAGGGAGAAAAGGGATTATTTATTGCAATGCCCAGCAGAAAGTCCAGCGATGGCGAGTATCGGGATATTGCACATCCCATCAATTCTTCTACAAGAGAATATATCCAACAGCTAATATTATCAAAGTACGAGGAGATGCTGTCTGAGGAAGCGGATGATATTTAGGGTATATGACAGGAGTCCTATTGCTCCTGTCATAAATTATTTTACAGGATATAAGGAAGGACTAAAAGATGAAAAAATTTATAACGACATGTATGCTGTTAGCTTCGATTATGATGATAGTATCAGGCTGCAGTAGTAAGGAGGAAAAAGATGTTAAGCAAAGCAGCCAAAAGGATGTATCTACAATTATGCAAGGAAGGGCAGGATTTGAGGTGACTTCAGAATCTGTGGATTCCTCAGGGAATCTTAAGACGGAATGCTGCGCTGTTACCGCTGCTCCTAAGGGAGATAATCTTTCGCCGCAGTTGTCATGGAATCCGGTCGAGGGCGCAAACAGCTATGCAATTTACATGTTTGATTCGGATGCAGATAATTTTCTTCATTGGAGGCTGGCGGATATTAAGGAAACCACATTGGATGAAGGCGCAGTTTCCATAGAAAAAATGTATGTAGGTCCGTATCCTCCGGAGGGTACCCATAACTACCAGATTGTAGTGTATGCATTAAAGGATTCTCCTAAGATATATGAAGGGAAGATTAACAGTCCGGCTGATGTGAAGGCTATCGAGAAAAATTTAGACGAGATTGACGGACAGTCGGGAAATGTTATAGCGATTGGAGTGTTGAACTTTAAGGTTACAAGAGGGGAGTAGACAGTATCTGCCAATTCCTACATTAGGCGTTTAATTGATTATAAATGTGCTAAAGGCTCGCTACCGTAAGGTGGCGGGTTTTTTGTATGGAAAATTTCCGACGGATGCGAACGAGTGCATACAGGGAATATGCTGCTTTTTCAGCCGCGCTCAGCGCAAAGATGTGCAAAAGCGATTTTTTTGTTATTTTCACAAAAATATGTTTATGGCATATTTTTAATATAAAATAGCTTGGGTATTGTGTTTAAACGGGTATTTTTTTCATAGTATTGCATAAAGGGATATTGGCAGGAAAGGTGATGGCATGGATAAGATGAGATTTGAAAAATATCATGGATTGGGAAATGATTATTTGGTATACGATTGTGGGAAGAATGGTATACAACTGGATGGAAAAAAAGTAAAATGTATATGCGAGCGTCATTATGGAATTGGGGCGGATGGGATTTTAGCGGGTCCTTGTTGGGGAAAAAAGGTATGGAAAAAGGGGTGTGGAGATAAAAAGTGCGAGGTGGTGGAAAAGCATTTGGACGACGAGCCAAAGGCTTTGCTTTGTCGAATGGAGGAGCAGGAGGATATTTTAGAAGAAAGGTTTGGCGTGGTAATTTGGAATCCTGATGGCAGCCAAGCGGAAAAAAGCGGTAATGGCGTGCGGATTTTTGCTAAGTATTTAAAGGATGCCGGATATGTAACAGGAAACCATTGTATCATAGAAGCTGCGGGCGGTGAAATTTATATTGATTACCTAAGCGACGACGGTACCATGATTAAGGCTGATATGGGAGTTCTTTCGTTTACAAGGGAAAGCGTTGGAGTAGTGGACTTTAGAGGCGAGTTGAAGGATGAGCTTATAGAGGTTCCTATGACTTTTGATAAAAAGAACTATCTTTGCACATGCGTATCAGTGGGCAATCCCCATTGTGTTATTGAAATGCCTAAGCTTTCAAGAGAGCTGGTAACAGATATCGGAGTGGCTGCAGAAAAGTCTGATTATTTTCCTAAGAAGATTAATATGCAGATTGTAAAGGTTGTAAACAGAGAGCGTATTGATATGGAAATATATGAGCGGGGAGCCGGTTACACTTTAGCTTCGGGTACCAGTTGTTGTGCGGCGGCGGGTGCAATGTATAAATTGGGGAAGGTGGATTCTAAAGTAGAAGTGTTTATGCCCGGCGGTTCGCTGTTTGTGGAAATCACTCCGGAATACCGTACCTTTTTAACCGGAGAGGTTGAAAGGGTGGGAAGTATGATTTTGACTTCTTCGTTTATTAAAAAGTTTTGCGGCTGCAAAGCCTGAATGGGGGTTGCGTTTATTTTCAATATGGGGGATAATATACGCGAAGCCTGCGGCAGGGCTGAAACGGAAAAATTTTAAGTTTTGGAGGAGTTGGAAAATGGTTAGCATTATTATCCCGTTTAATAAAGGAGAGCATTTTTTAGCAGATTGTTTTGAGAGCTTGAAGCGTCAGACATTTAAAGAGTTTGAAGTTGTTTTGGTTACTCCGCCTTCCTGTGAAGGGGCGGAAGCGGTAATTGAAAAATATCATTCTTTTATAGAAATCAGGAGGATTAAAAGCGGGAAAGAGGGGGTTGGCTGCCTTAGGAATCTGGGAATTTCTGAAGCCATGGGAGAATATGTTTATTTTCTTGATGCAGACGACTATTTGTATGATGACAGCTTAGAAAAGCTTATTGGAGAGCTTGAGAGTTCTGATATAGATTTTGTGTTTGGAACAAAGTATACAACATATTTCCGGTATAAGGCTTATTTCACCCTAGAGCATCCATATGAGGATAAGGAGATGGCTGTCAGAGATAAAAAGGATAAGAAATATAAACCTCTTTATTATAAGCCAAGGTTTTCAGAGGATGTAAATATAGATAGTTTGTCTAAAAAACAGTTAAATGAATATCACAAGGATGCAGTTCTTGGCAGGCTTGCAGCTTTGCGGGATGGGCTGGGAGCAATTTCTGCACTGCATATTATGATTAAGAAGGATAGTATACTTAAACGGGCTCTTGCATTTGACGAGGAGGTTATGTTATATTGCGACCTTCTCTTTGTGGCGGGCCTGCTGTCTTCAGGAGTAAAGGGGCATTATGTAAGGGACAGCTATTATGTAAAGAGACTGCATAACGATCCGGAACATTATCCCTCCATAAAACAGCTTGAGGCGGAGGACAGGTTCGACCAGATGCTGAAGGCGTATGATAATGCTATGAAAAAAGCGGACGGGGAGTCGATGCTTGCAGCAGCTTTAGCAGATCATCTTGTGAATTATTATGTTTATACATTTAATCATAAGTTGTTCAAAAACCGTAATGACGAGGAAATGAGAAGGCGGTTTGAGCGGCTTAAAGAAGAAGCAGTCAGTCTGCCGGAAAAATATTATAATAATTTAAAGGGCTATAAAAAGAGGTCTGTCAACGTATTGCGTGAAGGAACAGTTTCCAAAGCATGTCATTTTGTCTTCTGGTTTTTGGGAAAAAGAAAGTTTCAAAGCTTTTTAAAGAATCCAAAGGTGCTTGGAACATTTTTATATTTTAATCTGTTTACTAAGCTGCCAATGCGGAATAATTATGTGTTTTTGGAATCGTTCAGAGGAAAGGCGTATTCTGACAGCCCTAAATATATATATGAGTATCTTGCAAAAAATTATCCCGGGAAATATAAGTATATTTGGGTATTTGACAGCGTTGCCGGAAAGACTCTCCCCTATGGCGGCGTGAAGGTGAAGCGTTTTGGCATAAAATATATGTATTATCTGGCGGTTAGCAAATATATGGTATTGAACGTGCGCCAGCCGGGATATTTTATAAAGCGTCCGGGAAATGTATTTTTGGAGACATGGCATGGGACTCCGCTTAAGCGCCTTGTATTTGACCAAGAGGAGGTAACATCCGCTTCACCGATGTACAAGCATCAATTTTATGTGCAGTCAAGATTATGGGATTATTTGATTTCGCCAAATGATTTTTCTACAGGCGCGTTTGAAAGTGCGTTTATGTTTGAGAGGGAGAAAATTGTTCCTTGCGGATATCCTAGAAATGATATTTTATATACTCATAACAATAAAAATGATATTGATAAGATTAAGAAACGTTTGGGCATTCCTTTAGATAAGCTGCTTATACTTTATGCCCCTACATGGAGGGACGACGAGTATTTTGATAAAGGAAAATACAAGTTCAGTTTAAAGCTTGACCTAAATGAAATGAAGGACAGGCTTGGCGACAAGTATGCAGTTATTTTAAGAACTCATTATTATATTTCAAACAGCATTGATACTAAAGGGCTTGAGGGATTTGTTTATAATGAGAGCGAGTATGACGATATTTCTGAGTTGTATTTGATTTCTGATATTTTAATTACCGATTATTCGTCTGTATTTTTTGATTATGCCAACTTAAAGCGTCCCATGCTGTTTTTCACATATGATTTGGAAAAATACAGGGATATGTTAAGAGGTTTTTATCTTGATATTGAAAACGACGTACCGGGGCCGCTTTTGTTTACAACGGATGAAGTTATTGACGCCATTAAAAATATAGATGAGATAAACAAAAAGTATGAGGAGAGATATAAGATTTTCTATGACCGTTTTTGCCATTTAGATGATGGAAATGCATCAAAAAGAATATGCGACATTGTATTTGACCTGTAGTTAAAGAAAGGAGTTTTGTGAATGAAAACGTCAGAGGATTTAAGGGAGCTGCTTAACAGGATTGACCATAAGGGTTATCCGGCATATAAGGATACTAAGGGGGCATACACATTTGATGGATATCTAATGTCAATTGACCATGTGCAGGGCGATCCATTTGCTGCGCCATCAAAGGTCAGTGTGAAGGTAAGCGGAAAGGAGGCGGCGTTTCCAAAGGAGCTGTATGATATGCCATGTAAGCGGATTGCCTTGCAGGACCAGCTTCTCAGGGCATTTGCTAAGATTGTAAGGGATTACTCGTTTAAGGCAAAGGGCTCAGGTAAATCGGGGCTTCTGTCTGTGACCGTACCGGGACAGGAGGTATTAGAAAGAAGCGGTTGCCAACTGGATGCAGAAACTGGCGGGATTATACTTAAAATGGAGGTTGGATTTCCTGCAAATGGTCGTACCATTAACTCAAGAGAGCTGATTAAGATTTTCTTTGATTTTCTTCCCAAATGTGTAAAGGATACTTTGACCTATAATTCATGGAAGAAGCGGAATATTAAAATAATTTCTAAGGATGGAGCTTCCAAGGTGATTACAGGGGATGTAAAACTTGACAGGACGGCGAAGCTTTCTGAAGATCAGCAGTATATAAGGGATAAGCTTAAAGAAAAGGGACTGGTGGCGTTTGTGGCGGATGGCGCTGTACTGCCAAGGGAATCAGGGGTAAGCAGCCGGCCTATGAAGGGGGCTATACGGTTTGCTTCTCCGGAGTCCATGAAGGTAAGTTTTGATTTGCCTAACAAGGGGAATATTACAGGTATGGGTATTCCGGAAGGGATAACCCTGATTGTAGGAGGAGGATATCATGGTAAATCTACACTGTTAAAGGCGTTAGAGTTAGGAGTTTATAATCATATTTCGGGGGATGGCAGGGAATATGTAATTACCGAGCCTTCTGCAATGAAGCTCAGGGCAGAGGATGGGCGTAGTATAAAGGAAGTGGATATTTCCCTGTTTATAAAGGATTTGCCAAATGGAAAGGACACTGCCGAGTTTTCCACAGAGGATGCTTCAGGAAGTACTTCGCAGGCTGCCAATGTGATGGAGGCGGCAAGCATGGGAAGTAAGGTGTTTCTCATTGATGAGGACACCAGCGCGACCAATTTTATGATTCGCGATGAGCTGATGCAGCAGGTGGTGGTAAAGGATATGGAGCCTATTACTCCATATATTGACAGGATTACAAGCTTGTACCGCCAGTGGGGAATTTCTACGATATTAGTGGCGGGAAGTTCAGGTTCTTATTTTACAAAGGCAGACAATGTGATTCAAATGAATCGTTACGTACCCTATGAGATTACAAAAGAGGCAAGGGAAAAGGCGGCTGCATTTTATGGACAGAGCGTTGATAAGATGGGAAGCAAGGGAGAGGCTGCGGCAGAGGAATTACCCGAAGTGAGGTCCTCAAGAGTTATTAAGGCGGATGCTGCATTTGCTAAAAATCCTAAGAATAAGCTTAAGACTATGGGGCGCGATTCTATCAGTATAAATCGCGATGTGATTGATTTAAGATACGTGGAGCAGTTAGTGGACAGCGAGCAGCTTAACGCGCTGGGGCAGCTTTTAAAGTATGCAAAGCTGCATGTTTTTGATGGAAGGCGGACGCTTATTGAAGCGGTGGATATGTTGGAGAAATGTATTTTGGAAAAGGGGTTTGACGGAATATGCGATGGCATGGTTCCGGGGAATCTGGCGCTTCCAAGAAGACAGGAAATTGCGGCTGCATTTTACAGGTATAGAGAGCTGTAATACGCTATAACATCATTTTTTTTGAAAAATGTAAGTATTAGGAATGTCCTCATGGATGCGCTTTACAATGATTTAAATTTTGAGGTGAACAAAAATGTTTAATCCTTTTAGGCGGCTCCTTATTAAACGCATCCATAAAAATACTGGAAAGGATAACTTTTAGAGAATTGCATTTTATATATGCCTATGCTAAAATAAAAAAGGAGAATTAAAATGCGCTTTGT
>CANQSN010000012.1 GCA_947626505.1 uncultured Lachnospiraceae bacterium | reverse complement strand
AAGGCGGTTTTGGCTCCGTTGCCGTCGGTTATGCTTATGGCGTTGTATACGCTGTCGTATTCCGTATGCTGTATGTTATTTCCGTAGGCGTCGTACATGTCTGTTATGTTGCCTGCCTTGTCATAGGCTGCTTTGTATGTACTGCCTTCTGCGTCTGTTATGGAGCATACGTTTCCCATGCTGTCATAAGTATAGCATATCTTCTGGCTGTTTTCATTCTTTTCTGCTTTTTTTGTTACGCTTGTTATGCGGCTGTATTTGTCATATGTGTATTCTGTTACTGCACCGTCCGGGGCTTCTTCCCTTGTTCTGTTTCCCGATTTGTCATATGTGTATTTTGCTGTGTTTCCCATTGCATCTGTGCTTTTTACCATGTTGCCCACTGCATCATAGCTTAAGCGGATGCTTCTGCCTTCAGCATCTGTTGCCCTTATAAGCTGTCCATATGAATCGTATTCATAGGTGGTTCTGCTGCCTGAAGGGTCCGTTACGGATGCTATTCTTCCTGCTTTGTCATAGGACAGGGCTGTGGTGTTTCCGTTTCCGTCTGTCATGCCCGTAAGCCTTCCGCATTCATCATAGGCCAGTTTCATTTTCCCGCCTTCAGGCCTGGCGGCACTTGAAAGCACGGTATTGCTGTAGTTATAGCCGGTTATGCCTCCAAGCATGTTTTTAAGGCTTACAAGGTTTCCGGCAGCATCATATACTGCTTCTTCCGTAAGCTCTGCATCACCTTCCCGCTGTGGGTAAATGATTTTTATAATATTCCCCTCTCCTTCTCTTATGTATTGTTTGCTGGTTCCATTGGCATATTTTTCTTTAACAGGAAGGCTGTTCATATCATATTCGTATTCTGTCCTGTTTCCTTCTCCGTCTGTTATGGCTGTTACTGCACCATAGCTGTTATATTCATACTTAATATCGATACTTTCCTGTCCTTCTATAATACTCTGGCGCAGAAGGTGTCCTGTCTCGTCAAATGCGAATTCAAGCTTCCTTCCTTCACTGTCACTGTAGCCTGATGGGAATCCGTACCTGTTATATGTATATGTTCCCTTGAGGCCATTTGGGTGCTCCACAGTCTTAAGATGCCCCGTCTCATCATATGTATTGGTTGTTGTCCCCTTTCCTTCCACTGTTTCTGTAAGTACCTGGCCTGCGGGATTATAGGTATATGAGGTTTTAATTCCCCTTGAATCTGTACTGGCAATAACCCTGTTGAAATCATCATATGTTCTGGTAACACTGCTTCCGTCACTTCCTGAAATATGTGTACAGTTTCCGTGCTTATCATATTCATAAGAATAGATAATGCCATTATCGGCTTGTATACGTTCTACCTCACCGTCTTCATTGTATGACAGTACCTCTCTTGTGCCATCCTCAAAGCAGGTCTCTATCCTGTTACCATCATCATCATACCTACATGTTTTCGTATTACCCTCTGCATCAGTAAAAATTTCTGCCTGATTATCAGCATTAACCATAACAGTCCTTACATTTCCCCTTCTGTCCCTGATAGTGACCTCCTTGCTGTCATCCTCATAATCATCATAGCTTAAGGTTATAAGTGGAGTATCGGAGTCCCCATCATCCTGTGAAAGCACGCGTCCCTTTTCATCGTAAGTATTTATAATATAAGTTTCACCGTCTCCGTCTGTAGCTGTAAGCATCCTTCCCTTTTCATCATAGGTATAGCTGTATGTAACACCTGCGGGATTAGTGCGTCTTATCATGCAGCCATCATTATAGGTAAAGGTTTCCCTTCTTCCATTGTTATCCTCTGCCTCCCTTACATGTCCGGCATTATCATATCTAAAAGTAATGGTTTCTTTAGAATACACATCCTCTACCACCATTTCTCCGTCCCTGTAAGATATATCAATAATAATACCATCCCTATATTGTGTTTTTACAAGTCTTCCCTTATTATCAAAATATTGCAGGTTCTCCCTGCCATCTTCTACTATATAGCCTCCCTTTTCCAATGACGTAAGCTTCCAGTCATCCATTCCGGCATTGATACACCCATACTCCATATCTCCTGCCACATCTTCATCAAGCATAATCATACCTGTGGATTCATCATAGCTTCCATACACCATTCCTTCCAGTGTAGATTTTGGCAAAAATGAAATACTACGGTTTGCATCCATATAATATCTTAATATTCCATTCTCATTTACAATTTTTTGCTCATAATTATGAGTCCAGCCCCTTCCAAGCTCTCCCTCTGTTTCTGTGTAAGTGGAATCATAAGACATGGTAGCGCTTAGGTTTCCTGCTCCATTACTGCTTAGTATAGTCTGCTGCTCACTAAAAGCACCTGTTTCTACAGAAACCGGGTCCCCTACTGTATTCGTATTAACCGGACTCTCTTGATGTTTCCCATACCTTTCCTTCCAATAATCGTAATTATAATAATCTGGATTGTCTGCATTATTATTGGTATTACTGGTGTTATTACTATTGCTGCTATTATTGTTACTGCTATTATTGTTACTGCTATTTTGTGGTATTGTAGATGGCTTCTTTGTCCGGCAGTCTATTTCCCTGCTTCCTGTTATATGGCTTTTAATTGGAAGTATCTTTACATCAAGTCCTGCCTGCCCCATTTTATATGCAGTTTTAAAATATAGATATCTTGCAGTTTTAGTAGCTTTTTCTACAACATGGGTTCCATATATGCTTTGCCCCTGTTTTAATTTCTCAACATAAAGCTTATCCCCATCTCTTGTAAGCAAAGAGCTTTTTACACTGTCTCCCCCTTTTTCATAATAATAGCCACCACCTTCATCTTCATAAATAACATCACCTTTATCTGTCTTCTTGCATACTTTAATGGATTTTTTAGTACCCTGATATTCTCCAAGGTTTACATTAACTCCATATATCGGTTTTTCCCCCTCATTTCTAAGTTCATACTGGATATAGTATTTGAAATCCTTGGTCATACTTTTTTCGGGATAAATATACATCTTTAAACCGGAATCCCTATGTCCTTCAAGATTAATAGTGGTTTTGTAAACTTCTTCCACTTTGGTCTGTTGTCCTAAAATATTCATTATTGCGGATAATTTTAGAGTAAATTCCTTTTCCCCATCTTCTTCCGAACGGTATACCCAGCTCATTTCAAGCTTTTCTCCATATTCCAGTGTCGTCTTTCTTCCGGTATCAGCTTTTATTTCTTCCATGTCTTTAGGAGCAGTCATTTCAAATTCAATATCACTAAATTTCAATACCGTAAGTTTATTATTCATAATAACTGCTTTAACCTCTACAAAATCTTTTAACCATGAAACAGATGTCTTCTTTGTCATAATCAGAACTCCACCTGATGCTTTATCACCGTTTTGTTCACTCCCCGTACAGACACTGAATACCCTTACCTTTTTACTGCTTTTACCATCAGAATCACCCATACCATCTGAATTGTCACTGAAATCACCGGTATCTGGATTATCGGGATTGTCCGGTTCACCAGGATTGTCTGGTTTTTCATCTCCCTCCTGCGGCTCATCCACCTTATCACCCTGTTCGACAACAACATCTACCAAACCATTTATAACTTCTTTCTTTTTGTACTCCTCATCAAAGTATACCTTCTCATCTCTGCCATATATTTCTAATTCAAAGGACTTTTTATTGAAGTTTTTTGGATCTTTTAAATCAATATTATATTTATTCATCTCCTCGATACTGAGCTTTTTCGCTTCAAAACTTATAGATATCATGTCACTTGTCTGAAGCGTAACCGAAACGTTATTTTGAGGAATTGACATGCTCCTTGCAGAATAAGTCTGAATTCTATTACTTTCTACTGAAAATGAAATTTCCTTTGATTCAAAACCATCTGCAAATATATATCCCTTATAATTACCCTCAAGTAAGGCACATGTTGTATATCCCTGCTCATTAGTTACCATTTGCATTTCCTTGTTATTACTAAGTATAACTACTGCATTTGGTATTGGATAGTCCATCTCATTCTTTACATGGATTCTGCATGCTTCCTTTCTATCACTTGCAACAACAAACTCCCTCTTATCAGTATTACTGAATCCCGCAGCATCAGTTACTTTCAATTTTACAGTGTAAGTTCCCTTCTTATCATAAGCATAGGAGACTGTTGCCCCATTTATAATTGTTCCATCCCCCATATCCCATTCATATGAAACAATACCAACATTATCCCTGCTCTGATTTCCTGACAAATTAACCAATACGCCTGATACACCTGATACATCACCGGTAATTACTGCTTCCGGAGCCTCATCATCAATGTTTTCTGCGTATACTACAGAACTCTCACTAATACTGTAATTGCCAGCATCATCCACTGCCCTTATCTGATAACTATATGGTACTTCTATACTTATTTTACTATCCTTATAATTGTTTTCCTTAGTACAGGCTATATATTTATACTCATTTTCCTTTGCACTTTTCCGGTAAATATGGTATTCTGCGAAATCCTCTTCCATATTCTTTTCCCATGAAAGATTGATACAACGGTTTCCAGATACCACATTTAAACCACTGATAATTGGAGCTTCTGTATCAAAAGTAACGCTGATACTGTCACTTTCTCCAACATTTTCATTAGTATCATATACCTTTGCCATGATTTCACAAGCACTAAGGCCGCCAACTTTTGCAAAATCATAATCTAAACCGGCTATTCCGCTCTCATCTATAGTATTAGTAGTCCCCATTAATATCCATCGGTCTTCCTCATCATCCTTGTCTTTATAATAAAACTCCACACGTTTTACTTCCACATTATCTACAGCTCTTGTATATATTGTACTTTGGCCTTTTATTATGCTTGTTCCATCTATTGGAGACATCATATATCCTTCCGGCTTTTGTTTATCCTCATGAACCCTGACAATTGCACTTGCTGAATATTGTCCTTTATTACCAGCCTTATCCACTGCACATATCTTATATTCATATTCAATACCTTGAGTTACCTCGCGGTCTATATAACTATTATCTGTGGTATTTGTAATTTTAGTATAGCTGATTTGATTACTGCTCCTGCGGTATATTTCATAACCCTTCAAGCTGTCATCATTAACAGCATCAAAAGAAAGCTCTACACTCCCTTCTTTATCTACTGCCACCAATCCTGACACACTTCCTGGGGCAGTATGGTCAACAGTTACCTTTGCTCTCATATAATTTCCCTTATTAGAACTGTTTCCGGCTTCATCCTCCACAAGTACCCCAATATAATAATTTCCCTCCTCAAATTCCTTTGTATCCAGTTTACTGGTATAATAGCGGGAATTATCAGAATTCTCAACCGTACTGTATTTTGTATATGTTACCCCATCTTTAGAATATGCAAAGCTAACCTTAGATACTCTTACATCATCCTCAACCTCTGCCCTAATCTTAATCTGTTCGTTCCCATATTCAGTAATATCCGCACCTATAATATATGGTGCTATTGTATCCTCCTTTGTACTTACCTCAATTTCATCAGAAGGTGTACCCCTGTTTCCCACATCATCATATGCTACTATACGGTAGCAATGCTTTGTATTCGGTTTCACTTTCTTTATATATGTCCCGCATTCCTTAATATTTTCCTGTATAACCTTGTATTCACCATTAATAAGCTCTTCCAATGCATAATATGCTATATCCACATCCGATACAGGCTCCCAGTTTATACCAATATAAGTACTTCCTGCAATAACTTCTCCCTCCTGAACCTTTTTGGGAGCATCTCTATCTACATAATATTCCCTAATAACTGAATAATCACTTTTTAAACCGCTTTTATCATAAACATATCCCCGAACCTCATAAAATCCTTTTAGTTGACTGGCATCCCAGTTCACTTCTATATTTCTTGAATCTGTATGTATACTTTTTAATATTTTCCACTCTGTATCCCCACGTCTCCTATATTCCAATTCATATTTTTCAATTCCCACATTATCTGATGCACAGACAGTTAGCGGTATAGTATCTGCATACTTTCCACTTGGAGGATTTAGGGAACTAAGTACAGGCATTTCTGAATCATCTGCAATTTCTATCGGCTTAAAATATAACGGTTTGCTTTGATTTCCCACCTTATCAACACATGTTACATAATATTCATAGATTCCTTTTACTACAACATTTTTATCCTCATACCTGGTATTCCCTCTTTGAGTAATTGTATCTATACAGCAATACTCGGAATCCCCCTGTCTCCTTCTAAATATTTTATATTCAAAAAAATCCGGAATCTCTGCTGGCAGCCATTCCAATATCGCTGTTGCATTTACAGAAGATGCAGCCGCCATTTGTGACAGTACCGGTGCAACATTATCAATTGTATATGAGGTCTCAGCAACACACAAGTTTCCATCTGTATCGGCAACAGTAATTCTGACTTCAACCAAAGAATCGTCAGCGGATTGTTCTGGCAACATAAAACTATACTGTGATGCGATAACCTCCTCCTCATTGCTCTTTTCCCATTTGTTACCTTTTTTTATTTTTACATTAACTTTGTATCCACTGGTGGTCCCTATATCTTCCCAATTAAATATAATCTCATTCTGACCTCCCCCAATAACACTTCCTGCCTGGGGAGAGATTGAGGCCATGCTAAGCTCTTTTACTTTTGCCTTTATTGCAGATGATTTTTCTCCTTCATTACCTGAAGAATCATATGCTGTTATCTGATATTCATATAACTGTCCAGAAAGTACATTATTATCCGTATACTGTAATACTCCTGCACTAGCTGGAATATCTACCAAAAGTTCTCCATTTCGGTATAAACAGTATCCCCCTAAACTATTCTCATCCCATCCTTTTTCCCATGATAAAACTACCTTACTTGCCGTTTTATCATCAACTTTTAAATTACTAATCTGCTTAGGCGCTGTCTGGTCTGCTTTTGTCTCTATTGTAAGAACATCAGATTCCTCAGACATTCTACGTTCACTGTCAATTGCAATAACTTTAATATCGTAGGAATGTTTTGGCATCAAAGATTTCACAATTACTTCATTGTTAACAACTACATCAACCTTCTCCCCATCCACATACACATAATATCCTGCCACTGCCACATCATCCAGTGAAGCATCCCATGAAAGAGTTACAGAGGAATCTGTAACATCTTCTGCCTTTAGATTTTCCGGTCTGGTAGGCGGAAGCTTGTCCTCCATATCGTAGGTAATTCGCTTAGCCAGTTTTCCTGTTTCGTCTGAGAAGCTATAAAAGCCAATATTTTTTGTAAGCTCCATTGTGCCAATAGGCGGCTCATCCCCCACTGACAGCATTACCTTCTGGACAGCCTTCTCCCCATTGACAAAGGCTGGTTTGCTGAAACGGGTTACATGGCTTTTTCCGCTAATATAACCATTTCCAAATGTCTGTATAAAGTCTCCTTTAACCTCCAGAACTCCGGCAGTAAGAGCTTCCTTCTGCTCATAGCCGGAATTCATATAATAGTCTCCATTTACTATAAATCTGTCAGCCTCATCCTGCATCTCAAGCCTGCCCTCCATATGGCAGTCTCCCTCCACCTTTAAGCTGTGACCTGATAAGTTAAGCACCCCTGATAAGTTAAGGCTTTTTAAAACCATGTCCTTTTTCAGGCAGTTTTCACCCCTTAATATCACCATATCATTCCACACATTGCTGTCAAGGTTATCCAGTGATTCTGTATACATTACATATCCATTGCTGTCTGTCACATGATTTTCATCTATATATTTCCCTGTAATATACAAATTATTATTATAGGTTACCTTTACCTTATTCTGTATTTCCAGGTCATTTACACGACAGTATTCGGAAATAACCTGCTCCTTAGCACCATTAAGCACAAGGACAGCTGTACCCGTAAGCTCTGCCCTTGTTCCCAGCGAAACATCGCCGCCTACATTCAATATCCCGCCAGTAATGCTGCTTCTTTGCACACTGTCAGACAGCTTAAGATTACCCTTTATACTTACACTGTCTCCCTCCTTCATGTAAAGGGCTGCTGTTTCACATACTTCTCCTTCATATATGCAGGCAGTCTCGTGGCAGTGTATGTAGTCTCCATCTACTAAAAGCTTACCTCCATTTACATAAATGCTTCCGCCGTGGCATACTATATCCCCTTTTACAGTGAGCTTATGTCCATTTAAGTCCATTGTTCCACCATACAAATCCAGTCTGTCAAGTGTTGTATCCTCAAAAAGCTGCATACCATAAGCTCCTTCATCATCTGAATGAAGCTCGCCCTGCTTATATATAACCTTCTTTAATACTATTTTTGAATGCAAATATACCCCGTCACTGCTGCTGTTATCCAGTGTAAGGCTGTCAATATATGCCTTTCCTTTAGAAAATGTTATATTCTGCTCTTTATCTCCGGCTAATACTAACTCACCCTCTGTACCTGTAAGGAATTTCCCTGTTGATTCACTTATTAAGTCCCCTTTTAAGCGGAGTGTACCTTTGCTTAGGGAAACTGCACTGCTTCCCTTAAGTATAAGATTTTCCCCCACCTCTACCCGATTTTTTTCATTTCCCAACACTAATCCTGCATAGCTGTTTTCTCCTGTCAATACACAATCCTTCTTTACTGTTACCTGTCCCTTATTAATATTCAGGTAATGTCCTACTATAAGCTTATTACAGGTTATATGGTACTCATTTATATCAAGCATCTGTCCTACATTAAGAATTCCCTTTACCTGCAAATCCTCTGAAAGTGTACACCCCTCTGCAATAAAAAGGTCTGCTGTCACTACCTCTTTTTTGGGCAGTATTGTATCCGGGCCGATGCAAAGCTTTCCGCTGTATTTGTTACCATTAGTTATAAACTTTTCGCGGATATATAATTTTTGACTAAAGCAGACACCTTCCTCACTTTCATTTAAAAGCTCCACCCGGTTAAAATATACACTATTTTCCTTCTTTCCCTGATCCACTCTAATATCCTGTGCTTCTTTTCCGTCAAGAATTATTTCAGAATCCTCCTTCATGGTCAACAAACTACTTCCATATCCATTTGCATCAAATGACACATTACCCCCTATATGCATTGTTCCATAAATGGTTCCTATCCTGCTGCTGCCGGAAATAATGAGGTCCCCCAAAACTGTTATATCCTCGCTGCTGTCACTTCCCGTTAATGTATTAAGGCAGGACTTATACACTGTTTTTGTAGTTTCAAAAGGATTACCGGAGGCATCAGCAGAAACCACCCTTTCTGTGGTCTGCTCTGCCATAATATAGTCTCCCTCTATAAAAAGTGAACCTCCATTAAGCTTTACTGTACCCTCAGTTTGCATTACATTGCCTTTTACTGTAAGGTTATATCCATTAAGCTCTACCGTATTCCCATTCCAAAACACGTCACCCTCAATAACCATATCCTTTTCTAAAAATATATCTTTATTTTGTGCACCTTCTCTGTACTGTACCGCCTTTTCAGCTTTATTTGTCTCTGCTTCCTGTACAGCTGCCTCTACCGCCTTTACTTCAGTTGTACATTCTGATGCCTCTGTTACCTGTACTCTGGCTGTACTCTCTGACGCATCTTTTTCCCGTACTCCGGCTGTATCCTCTGATGCCTCTGTATTAACTGTATCCTCCACTGCCTCTGTATCTTGCGCAGCTAATACTCTCTGGTTTACAGAAGGATTTGTATAAAACATCTCCACTGCAAGTACAATACATAATAAAAATGCTGTAAGTCTTTTTGCTCTCATATATTTTCCCCTTTCATGCTATTTTGCATAAACTTTTTTATTGTAACCACTTTTTTTAAT
Source organism: uncultured Lachnospiraceae bacterium (assembly GCA_947626505.1). Lineage (GTDB taxonomy): Bacteria > Bacillota > Clostridia > Lachnospirales > Lachnospiraceae > NC2004. The sequence continues at coordinate 29,916 of CANQSN010000012.1, read as the reverse complement.
AAGTCTTTTGTATGTCTTCATTTTATTCTTTGGTACGAAAATCTTACATTTTACAGGCAGGTTTTTAAATGCATGTTTTTTTATCCGCTTTATCTTCTTTGATTTTATAACAAGCTTCTTTAACCTCTTACACTGAGAAAATACTTTTTTCCCGATGGTTGTAACCTTGTATTTATTTCCCTTATATGTAATGCTATCAGGTATGGTAAGCGTTTTAAGCTGCTTTTTCTTTACTCCTGATACCATAACAGTGCCTTTATTACCCTTTATAGTCAGAATTTTATATTGAACTCCCTTTTTAGTTATTATTGTTCCTGCACTACTATCCGGGCTTTTGCTTATGCTTTCTTCAGATGGAATACCTGTGTTTCCTTCCGCTTTATCCCATACTGTTTCAGTAGTCGTGACCTCCGTCTTACTTTCTTGTGATTCCGTAGCTGTCGTTCCTGGCTTGTCCACTTCCGCTTCAGTTGTTGTCGCTCCCGGCTTATCCGCTTCCGCTTCAGTTGTTGTCGTCCCCGGCTTGTCCGCTTCCGCTTCAGTTGTTGTCGCTCCCGGCTTATCCGCTTCCGCTTCAGTTGTTGTCGCTCCCGGCTTATCCGCTTCCGCTTCAGTCGTTGTCGCTCCCGGCTTGTCCGCTTCCGCTTCAGTCGTTGTCGCTCCCGGCTTGGGCATATTTTTAATTTCTTCCTGCCTCTGCTTTAATTGTATAAAATAATTGTAATCGCCGACAGGTACGCATGCTTTCTGTTCTTCTGTCAACTCCTCATATGCCTCTTCAACCATTTGTATCTGGATGTCTATACCCATGCTTCCATCTGGTTCTCCTATCTGATATACTCTGTTGATTACCTGCTGCGCTACCTCTTCGTCCTGCTTTTCCTGTTCCTCCTTACGTTTTTCTTCCCACAGCTCATTATAAAGTTCTTCCGACATTTCAAGCTGCATAACTGCTGCAAAAGACACCAACATCCTTTGCGATTCACTTAATCCGTCATAACAGCTTCTTGCATCCGATATCCTTTTACCACTTTCTACTGTAGGTGCAACATTTCCGATTGCTGCAATTAAGGTTTCAGCCTCATCCGCCCTTTTCTGGTTATATGCTGATAAATCACGCACTATTATAATACTGCTTTCCTTACTGCTTTTTTTATAATTAGCTGAACCCTTATAGACAACATTTACTTTATATTCACCCTCCTCACGCGGAGCCTCAGGCAAAATATCCTCTTTCCAATAATACTGTACCTGTACCAGCTCCTCTTCCAGTGCTGAGCTTATTCCTATTACATCATAATCAAGCTTAACAGCCTGTCCATTCCATTCATATTCCTTCTGTTTTATACTAATCTTTGGCTCTGCCTTATCAATAATTACATACACCTTTCTAATAAAATCCATATACCCTTCCTTCTGAAAACGATAGTACATGGTATATTTCCCGGCATCCCAATAAGTCGGTGGCTGTTCACTGTACTGCTTTCCATCCTCACTATAAGTAACAGATACCCCCTCCTGCTTACAGCATACAGAAGGTACCAGTTCCATTCCGTCATAGGTTTTTGTTATATTTGAAATCTCTGCATCTGAATCTATAAATGCCTTTCTAATACAAAGCAAGGCTTTCCTGCTGACTGCCGCCTCATAGTTGCTGTCTTCGCTGGAGGTTATCTGTACATAGTAGCTCCCCGGCTCAACAGGTGTTTCTTCAAGCTCCTCTCCGGTTTCTGCGTTATAATAATGTATTATAAGGCTGTTTTTTGAATAAGAATCTGTAATTCCACTTAATAGGTAACTGATATTCGGCTTCTCTCCACTATAAGCTGTCTCCTGGTCCTCCAGAGTAATAACCGGTGTTCCCTTTGCCACGATATAATTCAGGCAGAACCTTGCTGTTGTACCATTTTTCCCGGTAACTGTAATATAGGTTGAAGAATATTTTTCTAAATACTTAAGAGTACCCGTAATAATACCATTGCTGCTTAACGTCAACCCATCCGGGAGCTGGTTATCCTTAATTTCAGATATACTGTAGGAAACTTCACCATCCTGTGCATCATTGGTAATCTTTATACTTCTAAGGTCATATACCGGCGTTTCTGAATTATAATCTTCACCTACCTTAAGCGACAATATATCTGAAAAGTATGAGGATAACCTTATACTGTCTGATGTATAATAAACCGCCACCTTAACCGGTTCCCAAGGCATTGTAAAGGAAATATTGCAATCAGAATATGACAAGCTTAAAGCTTTTTTATTTTCTGTTTCCGCCCTTGTGATATCCCTGTCAACAGATACTTTGTCCTCAGTTTCACAAGAAAGGGTAACACTTACACCCGATTTTCCATAATAGGCCGGCTGTTTTGATGTACCCATATTCACAATATTAGTACCATTAGAGCATATCCCTCCCTCATTACCTTCTATTACACTTACAGGATAGAATATACCACTTACTCTGATTGGTTCTCCCTTACACAAAATTATTTCATTGGTAAAAATACTGTAGCTATTATTTATCTGGCTTCTTAATTCCAAAGCCCCCCAGTTATAAAAGTATTTGCTGTTATCAAGTATATCCGCTGTTACAGATGCCCCCTCTTCAATTGTAAATTCCTTATCATTGTCTATTGTACCTGCTTTAAATGTTCCATTCACGGTACATGTACCGGCATTTTTCAATGTTCCTTCTACATTAAACCTTCCCTCTGCTGAAATATTTCCGCAGTTATAAATTGCATCGCTGTCTGTATTCCTTACATTAATCGAAATATCTCTAGGTATTACAACCGATGCCCCGGATGCTACTTTAAATTTTTGCATATCAGAATATTCCATGTCTTTCTTAAACTCGTATTCTCCTGATATACTCACTTCATCATATAACTCTGCATAAATGTACCCATTTACCGTACCTAGAGAATTACCTGTAAACTTATTTATACCTGTTGAATTTGAATATATTTCTATATTTGCATTAACTGTGCCATAGTAAATACCATAGACATAATCCCATTTACCACTTTCTATTGTCACCCTGACATCCCGGTTTCCACTTTCCTTATACCATGCATACAAGCTATATTTATATGACGCACTCTGGTAATAACTTACCTTTACGCAATCCAAAGTGTCTGCCCTTCCATTCCTGTCATCATCTGCATAAATATAGTTGTATGCGCCATCTCCACGTATTACAACAGAATTACCATGCAGAAGTACATTTCTGCCTGATATCTCAATTCGTTCACTGATTGGCGTTATCTGTTCCTGTCTTTCACACACCTTAATAGTGAACATTACTTCCACCTGTACACTGTTGTTTCCTGTAACCAACAGCTTAACTTTCTTTCCCTGCGGATAGCTATTTGCAGGCGTTCCATAAATATTTCCTTTCTTATCAAGCACAAGCCCTTCCGGAAGAGAATAATCTTGTGCTACTTCATAAACCTCATTATCTCCCTCAGCATCACCAACAAGATTAATCCATTCAGCAAGCTTTATAGCAGGTTCAGCGCTGCTATATGTTCTTTTACACTCCAAAACAGGTGGATCATATAAAACCTCTGCTTTAATTGGACTTGATGAAGTGTTTATGCTGATATTTACAGGTCTATTCGGCATACTCCAATATATGTAGCTGCCATTCCTTGTTATTGCGGTATCCTCCGACTCTGCTGCCTCAAACTGATACCCCTTTAACATGCTTATATTACAGGTCTGATTACTCCCATACCTTCCGTAATATGTGGTTCTGCCCTCCTGCTCAAGCTTTACTGCATAATAATACCTTCCTGTTTTATAATCCAGCTCTGAATTCCCTGCATCTATACTGACCGGATAGAAAACCTTCCATGAAGCATTACTTAATGCTCCTCCCTGCATAAATACTGTTCCGACCTCTCCCGAGTACCAGTTATCCTTAAGGTCTTCTGCTGTAATCCTTCCACGGTTATACACTGTTCCTGATGTAACATCAAGTACTGCTGTCTTAAGCTCTCCATCCACCGTAAGTGGGCACTCCACCGTTATGGAAGTCTTTGCTTCAATAATTGCTGTTTTAGGAAGTGTCTTATACACATCGCCTCCAATGATAACAGTATCACCTATAACAGAATCCGGAATTGGATAGTTTCCCATAATACTTATAACGCCCTGATTATCCACATAGGTGTCCTTAAGTGTCTCCATTCCCAGCGAAATCTCTTTAACCTCCTGTGACCTGTTATACAGGAAAATATACCCCGATATCTCTGACCTCTTAGCCGCATACACAGCCTCTACACTTCCGCCTGTAACATTTATTGCAACTGCCTGCTTTTTGGTACAATTTAAAATAGTATTATCACATCCGTATATTTCCTTAAAATTCCCTCCAAGCATTGTAATCATTATTGGATTCTTAAGGTTATAATCCTTTGCACCATATAATTTATAATCTGAATAATCCCCCTTTAAAAGCTCAATATCCGAGTCTGCTACTCCATCCCGGTTCTTATCGTTATAAATAACAGTTTCTCCGTTTTTCTCTGCCAATATTACACTCTGTCCGCACAGATTAATCTCTTTACTTTCTTTGTCAATTTCTATTTCTGATGCTTCCTCTTCCCTCGGAGTATGCAGGATAACTTGCATTTCAGCAGGCTCCTCTGCCATAATAAATACAATTTTTCCCTTATCCGCCTTCAGCCTGCTGTATTCACCCTCACTTTCCTTCTTAAATAATACTTCCCCTATAGTATATCCCGTTACTGTACTAACCTGTAATTCGCTATTATCCATCACCCTTGCAAATGTTTTAGAAACATCCTCTATATCTACACTATCTATACAGTCCCCTTCCACATTACACAATTTTGCATCATACCTAATATTTATTGGATAATACACACTACCCTTGTCACTGTTCTCTGGCAAAGAAAACGCTCCCCCATCCATATATACTCTTCCATTGTTTAAAAATGACGTTTCCACAGCCAGTTTGCTCTGAACAATTAACTTTGCATTTGTCGGTATCTCTACAGTCTTTACCACGGTTTCCTTATTCAGCACATATGTCCCTTCAAATGTTACATTGCCTTTATTGTCAAGCATTCCTCCCTTTAATGTACCATATCTTGACAGCATGGCTGTTACACCACTTCCCATATACACATCAGAAGTATCATCAATCCTGATAATAAGCTGTCTTCCCGGATTACTTGAACCTCCTACATAAACTCCCTCTCCATTAAAGGTTCCCTTTTTTATATGCATCAGGCTTTCCCCATAATTCTCCCCTTCCGGAGACGACAGCAGTACATTTCCTGTAAATATTCCACCTTCAATTACCGTATTTTGTTCACCCATTATATTATTATCAATATCTATATTTCCATATTTGCCATCTTCTATTGTACAATATCCATTACCGGCAGCGGTTTCATTAAGCTTCAGAGTACCTGCAATACAGTTACTGATTTTTATTCTGCTGATACCACCCATTTTTCCTGTATGCTTTATGCTATCACTAATATTACAATTTTCAATAACAACCTCAGAATCTCCTTTTACTTCAGCATTTGTTCCCATAGTTACAAGCTCTTTAAGATTCTGCCATCCGTTAACGCAAAAGCTGTAATTACCCTGTACAGTTCCGCATTCACCCGTATAATAATAGCTTTGTGATGAAATATCATTATATGTAACTGTTTCGGCTCCCATTACATTATTGGTTGGAGAAGAATACACTGAACCAAATGTACTGTTACTGCATGTGTAAGTCACATCACCTGTACATGTAACACCGGCAACCGGCAACATATTCGGCTCCCCCTGAATGTTATCCATAAGCTGGTAAATCCCTGTACATGAATCTATACTTTCCACTGCATATAAGTAACCCATAATTTCACAATTCGTAATATTCTGTTCTATGTATCCGCATTTTCCTGCATTATATAAAATATATGAACCTGCTGCAAAATTGCAGTCCTTTATTTTCTGTACTAAATCCCCACAGGCAGAAATACTAAAAACCCCCTTTACACATCCTGTCACATCACAATTTACTACCTCCTGCCTGATATTTTTTAAATTCCCATTATCACTACTAATTAAATACAAATATCCCTGTATGGAGCAATCATTCAGCAACTGGACCACTTCCCCGTAAAAATTGCTGTTGTATTCAAAATATGCGTCCCTTGCTGCTGTCAGTTTTGTTGCATTTACCTCCACATCCCCATGAACAGTAGAATCCTGCGTTCCACGAAAGCTGTCTACGCAGCATTCCTCTGCCCTATAATGCATATCACCATATATAATTGAGTTGTCTGTAACAATATATAAATCACCACAATTCCCGGAAACAACTGCTGACAGATTTCCATATACAGTCGAATCCATGCATACATACACATCTGTACTCTTTTCAGAGCTGCTTTTTCCTGTAAATGATGCCTTAAGGTTTCCTCCGATTTCCTTACAATTATATGCAACTCTTAAACAGCTGCATTCGGATGCAATATCCACAGTAATAGAACCTGCAATTACAATTCCTTGATAATTTGATAATGCGTATGCACAATACAGATTACCAATGCTGCTTCCCATCCCCACGTTAACATTAAGATTTCCACCTATCTGAATAAGTGACGAACTAAATGATTCCACTGCATATATGCCATTTCCCACACTTCCCCCATCACAGCTTACAGACACATCACCTGTTACAAGATTGTTTGAACCTCCCATATTTCCAATTACACAGCCACTTATGTCAGCATCTGTTCCAAGGCTTATTGTAAGGTCACCCTCGCAGCAGGTGGTATCCATTCCGGTTATAAAATTCACTATACCATTTGATGAAATACTGATTTTCCTGCACGAGCCTACTTGATTACCGATTATATAACCAACTTTACCACCATTATGGTTAATAGTAATTGAGCCCTCTGTTTTCATTACATAGCCGCCATAAATACCTCCTATTGTGCCGCTATTCATAGTAATCAGCACATCTTCAGAAAGAGTACATTCTTTCCCACCATAAATAGTATATTGGCTTAAATCTACTGTATATTCTCCACCTGCTCCGGCAATAACATCTCCATCCTGTATAACTATACTTTCGCCGGAGTCAACAATTCCATTGCGGTTACAATCCTCATAAACTGCGGTTTTTTCTCCGTTCTTCTGGATTACAACTGCATTTCCATATACGTATATGGTATTACTGCCAACTTTTATATTGCTTTTATCTGCCTTGGGAAATGTATAATCATTCCAATATTTTAATGCACTCTGCCCATCATATAATTCCTGTGTTGTAATACCGGGTTTATCCGCACATACCTCCTCCTGCTGCAAGCTGTCAGTCCCGGCATATGCCTTTATGGCATATCCATCCATCTGCCATATGCAGGATGCAAGCATAGATACTGCCAGCACAAATGCTATAAGACGTTTCCCTTTCAGCCTGCAATTCATATTCGCTTTCGTAATTCTTTTATTTCTATTGTGATTCATATATTTCTCCCCCTGAAACCTTCTAAAATAACAGCTTCTTTACAGTAATTCCTTTTTTCTTTATCATTTTTTTGTATGCCTTATACTTTGACCTTGGCACCTTTACCTTTGCCTTTTTTAATCCGCTAAATGCTTTCTTGCTTATGCTTTTTATTGTCTTGCTTTTTATTTTTATGGTTTTGCATTTTTTACAGCCCTTGAATACATTGGCACCGACTGCGGTTACCTTAAGCGTACAGCCTTCTATTCTTACCTTCTTTGGTATTGTATAAGTGCGTTTCTTTTTCTTTGTTACACCTACTACTTTTACTGTGCGTTTCTTTACACTTGTTACCTTGTACTTAAACTTCCCCTTTTCATATACCTCTCCCTTTTTTAACTTAGAGGTGTCATTTATTTTACTGTCCACCCATTCTGCTGCCTTTTCAAGAATGCTCTTCTGCTCTTCCTCTGATTGTTTTACTGTGTTATTCTGCCCTGCTGTCCCACCTGGGGTTTGTTCTGCTTCAGTGCTGTTTCCCTGTACCTGCCCTGTGCCTCCCGGATTTTCTCCTGTACTGCCTTCTCCACCCGGATTCTGCCCCGTATTACCTGCTTCCCCTTCCTGGCCACCCGGATTCTCTGTTGTTCCACCCTTGTCCTTATCTGTATCCCCCGGCTTTTCTTCTATATTGCCTCCCTGCGATTCGCTGCTTTTTTTATTCTTTATGCTTTTTATATTTCCATTGCTGTCATATTCATATTCCACCATATCTCCATTTTCATATGTAACCTTCGTCACCCTTCCCATATCATCATAGGAATACTGCTCTCCTGCCGCCTCAATAACACAAAACATCATTATTACAAATACTGCAAAAATTATTAATAAATACTTTCTCTTCATAGACGGTCTCCTTTGTTTTTAATTTGTATGCTTCTTAATTCAACATTTTATTTTTTATATTAATTCCCTTCATGAAAATTCTCTTTTAATTCACTTTATGAAAAATTATCTTTTGTACCTTAACTCCCTTTTAGAGATACTTTTCTTTTATGTTTCTTACCCCACTTCTGTATACTTTTATTTACATTCTTCTTTACTACTTAAATATACTTTTTCTTTTGTATTTTGCCCAACTTCGGGATGATTTTCCTCTGTATTCTCCTCTACACCTAAATATACCTTCTCTTTTGTGACTCCCAACTTAGACAAACTTTTCCATTTGTATTATTCTCTACACTTAAATATACTTTCGCCTTTGTGTTCCCCCGACTTCAATATGCTTTTTCCTTTGTATTCTTATCTTCACTTAAATATACTTTCTCTTTTGTGTCTACTAAGCTTAGGTATGCCTTTTTCCTCTGTATCCTTCTCTACACTTAAATATATTTTTTCTTTTGTATTTTTACCCACTTTAGGCTTTTTTCTTTGTATTCTTTACTATGCTTATGTATATTTATCCTTTGTGTTTTACCTTACTATCAAATGCCTTAACCGTTGTATACTTTTTTAGCAATCAGCTCCCTTTTAATAGGTTGCCTGTGAGCTATAAGTCGTGTACATCTCATGGCTGTTGCCCACCTGAGTATTAGCAATTACCTTTACCTTATAGGTTCCTTTGGATGACAACTGTTTGGTTGTGCTGAAAGATAATCTGCTGCTACTACTAGATTTTGTCCATGTACTGACAGTATTCCATGTGGAGCCACTTTTCTTCATAAGATACACAGTTATAGAATTGTTTATAGGGCTGCCTTGATCTGTTGCTAAATTAACGGTAATACTTGCTTTCCCGGATGATGAAATCGTTAAACCGGCAGTAATCTTATTTATATTTACCGTACATGTACTAATCCCCTCATTTACCATTGCCTTAGCCGGTATCTGACAGATTCCTGATATTAATAACATTGCCATCATAAGCATTGCAATAAACCTCTTCATCTTATTCACCTCCCTTCCGTAATTATATTTATATAAGGGCTGTTGCCTTATATACATCAGTCAAGACTTTCTGCTACTTTTATAATTTCCTCAATATCTATATCCTTATCGTCTAAAGCATAATTATAATAATTCATTGAAACAGAATATTCGTACATATTTTCACTCCATTGAACCCACACCTTTGTCGCATTGTTACATTCTACATACTGATAATATATCTTCACATTCTGACCTCTAAGCACTATACTCTCCTCTTTATCCCCTTCAATATTCCATGCACTTTCCATGTTATTACTAATTAGAAATCTATCTACATTCAAGTAAATTGTCCCCTTTTCGCCCCGCTTTTCATAACTATAACCTTCCCACCCGTTATCATTAAAATGCTCTGTAAGCTTAAACCCCCCTGGCACATAATTCACCTCAAGCGGTTTAAGCTCAGATTCACTGGCGTCTCCGGTCACTGAATAAGAATAAATATCTGTATGCTGTGCTCCCTCCTTAACCACACAGCTTACTATCCATCTGCCGATAGCCTTTGCCGGTGGAGTAAAGGAAAACACAACAACTATTGTAACTGTTACCAATATATATCTGCATCTGCTAATGGCACACTGGCGTTTGTATTCCCTGCGGCATCTTTCCAAAAGCTTACGCTTAAATTCTTCATCATAATGATGCTCAACCATCTCATTGGGATACTCTACTGTTATTGGCATATTTATCATTATTTCCCTCAATTGTTTTTCACTGATTCTATGCTTCATCCCAATTTCCCTCCAGTATATCCTCTAATACTTTCCTTCCCCTTTGTAAACGCTTTCTGATTGTTGATTCACTTACTCCAAATACTTCTGCCATTTCACTATTTCTAAGCCCATATATGTATTTCATTGAAAACAAATCTCTATAAATTCCTGGCAATTTCATAACAGCATCTGACACCTGAATACCCGATAATTCCTTATCAGGGCATTTTATTTGTTCACTTTCGATTATATCCTCAATATATATGACCTCTTCCCTTTTCCGTTTCTTATAATAATTTATGGCCATATTCTTTGCACATATACTTATGTATTTCAACTGCTCCAGCTCTGAATATTCCACGATTTCAGGTTTTATCCGCCAGCATTTAAAGAATACCTCCTGAACTACATCAGCTACACTATCATCATTACCTAATATATTTTTTACAGTGTTATAAACAAAATCTGCATTTTTTTCAAAAAACTTATTGAAAAGCTCGTCCTTAAAACCTTTCCTTATTTTCATGTGCTTCTCCTTATGCATGCCATACCCATAATTTTTATTACGGTATATCTAAATACCCCTCTATAATTAATAACCGCAAAAATCGTCATTTTGTGACAAAAAATGTCGAATTTTTTTACATATTATAACATTTTACTATTTTGCACAAATAAATCTTGTGTATTATTGGGTTTCTTGGCACTTCTTTCATAGAACTTCTATTAAAAACAGACAATTTTTCACACCTCGGCATAAAAAAAGAACAACATTGATGTACTAATTTCCATACAACAATATTGTTCTTAAAAAATGTTAAATATGTCTAAGCAAATAATCCTCTATATATAAATTATTATTCCTCATCTCTGCTTTCAAGAGGTATATACTCATTATGCTTGCACACTGCCTTATAGGCCGGGCGGATAATCTTACCTGAATTAATAAGCTCCTCTAAACGGTGAGCGCTCCACCCCGCAATACGCGCCATTGCAAACATAGGCGTATAAAGCTCATGAGGCAAATTCAGCATATCATAGATAAATCCGCTATAAAAATCCACATTAATACATACACCCTTGTATATCTTACGCTCTCTTGCAATAATCTCCGGCGCAAGCCGCTCCACAGATTTATAAAGGCGCAGCTCCTTATCAAGCCCCTTCTCCTTTGCCAAGTCCTCTACACAATGCTTAAGTATCCTTGCCCTCGGATCTGAAACAGAATATACTGCATGCCCCATTCCATAAATCAATCCCTGCCGGTCAAACGCTTCTTTATGTAACAGGGACTTTAAATAGTCGGCAATCTCATCCTCGTTATCCCAATCCTTAACCTTTTCCTTCATATCGTTAAACATTTCCGTTACCTTTATATTGGCGCCACCATGCTTTGGTCCCTTTAATGAACCAAGCGAGGCTGCAATTGCGGAATAAGTATCTGTACCTGAAGATGTAACAACATGCGTTGTAAATGTAGAGTTGTTACCACCACCATGCTCAGCATGCAGCACCAGAGCTAAATCAAGTATCCTTGCCTCCAGCTCTGTATAATGGTTATCCGCCCTTAACATATATAAAATATTCTCGGCAATTGACTTTGCCGGATCTGGGGAATGAATAATCAGGCTCTTGTCATTATAATAGTGATTATATGTCTGATAAGCATAAACTGCCAGCCTTGGAAACACTGAAATCAAATGCAGACACTGGTTAAGCACATTTTGAATAGAAGTATTGTTCGGCTGGTCATCATATGAGTATAACGCCAGCACGCTCCTGCTCATGGCATTCATAATATCCTTGCTTGGCGCCTTCATAATAATATCTCTTAAAAATCCGTTGGGCAGCTCCCGCATATCAACTAAAACCTTTTTAAAGTCATCAAGCTCTGTTTCTGTGGGAAGCTCTCCAAACAATAATAAATATATTGTTTCCTCAAAACCAAATCGGCGTTCCGACATAAAACCCTTTACCAAATCCTGAATATCCACTCCATGATAATAAAGCTTACCATCACATGGAATCATATCCATATCCATCACTGTATAGGAAATGATCTCAGACACCTCTGTCAGTCCTGCCAGCACACCTTTTCCATTGATATCCCTTAATCCCCGCTTCACATCATACTTGGCATACAAATTTGAATCAATACTGTTATTCTTATGACACTTCTTTGCAAGCTCTTCGATTTCATCAAACTGATAGTCGTTTTTCATCCAACCTTCCTTTCTTTAATAAATGCCTGGCCAATAGTTTCCTAATCTGCTATCATACTTTTAACAAATCTTTTATGACATCAGTAACATTACAAGTATAACATATTTTTTGAAATAACTCAAATTTCACATACAATTGTACACTTTTGTGTTATAATTAGTAATAATTTTAAAAGGAGAAAATACAAAATGCACTCTAAATATATGCATCATAATCCAATTCATTTTATCGTATCAAGACTGCTGTCAGCATGGTTTATTTTATCAATATTTAATTCATTTTCAACAACAGAATACCTGTCTATAGACTATATTCAGAAGCAGTCTCTCCCTATATTTTTGATAAGGTTTGCCGCTATATTTATTATTATTTCGCTTTTTTGCGTAACCTCACGCACTGTTATATGGACGCTATGGATAAGCTCCACATTATACAGCCTTAAGATTCTGTCACTGAACAACGACTCTTATGTTCTTGCCGGAATCTGTATCTGTCAGTTTTTTCTATTTTACTATTATAAAAATCGTCTTTCCTTTGATGTATTTCATAAAGGCTTCCGCAAATATAACAATATGCTCTACCCATTTTTGCTGGCGCTTTTAATTATCGGCGTAGGCGCATTTATAATAATTACTACACTGTGCCGCTATGAGCTTTCAAGCAGCACTACCTTTGATTTTGGAATATTTGCGCAAATGTTTTACAACATGAGGAATGACCTTTCTATGGTAACAACCTGCGAGCGTTCAGGTCCTATGTCACATTTACATGTACATACCTCGCTGTTTTACTACCTTCTGCTGCCTGTTTACTATATATTCCCTGCAAATGGAACACTGCTGGTTTTACAAGGGCTATCTATCGTAGTGGGATTTTATCCCCTGTTGCTTTTATGCCGGCATTTTAATCTCACAAAAAGACAAAGCTTTATGTTTGCAATAATTTATTGTCTTGCCCCTGCCACTCTTGGAGGATGCTTTTATGATTTCCATGAAAATGTATTTTTGATTCCACTGTTGCTGTCAATGTTTTATTGCTTTGAAAAAGGCTACACAAAAAGAACGTTGCTTTTTGCGTTGCTGGTATGCTCTGTAAAAGAAGACGCCACACTGTTTGTTATTGTATTTGCGCTATATGTATTGATTTCCGGAAAAAATATTAAACAGGGGCTTTCCCTGCTTGCCATAGGCGGAGCATGGATGTTTTTTGCTTTCAGGTATCTTTCAACTAATGGCGAAGGTCTTATGACCGACCACTATTCTAACCTTTCCGGAGATAATGAAAATGGGCTTATTGGTATACTTACCACACTGCTCACTAATCCCGGATACCTTATTACACAGATTTTTCTTCCAGACAACATACCATTTTTAATTGCAGTATTAGCGCCGCTTTTAACGCTTCCCTTTGCAACCCGCAAATACAAACGGTTTATACTGTTACTTCCATTTATATTCATAAATCTTTTGACTGATTACCAATACCAGCATTCTGTATTTTACCAGTATGTCTTTGCTCCATTTATGTTTCTTATATACCTTGCCCTGCAAAATGCCGCTGAGCTTCCGGAGCGTTCAAAAAGGGCACAGTTGCTTTTATGCGCAATCTGTACCATACTTGCATTTACAAGCCAGATAAGCGGTAAGGTTCATTACTTTAAAAGTTATACTACACAAAAAGAACAACGTCAGGAATTACAGGAAATGTATGACTTCATACCAAAAGACAGCAGTGTCAGCGCATCCACCTTCTTTGTGCCAAAGCTTGCTAAACGTGATGTTATCTACATGCTTGACGACAAGGTTCTAACAAACCAGAAAATATACTTAACAGAATACGCCATATTCGATCTTCGTGAGGGCTATAAAACAGAAACTGTCCAAGACGAAATACTAACCTACCTTAACAGCGGTTACAAAAAAGTCAAATCCCTTGATGGCTGTTACACCATATTAAAGAAACAGTAAAACTGCCTTTTCCCCGATAAAACTAACCTTCTAATTTAATCTGGGAAAACACTTCCCCAATCGGCTCATTAATTTCTAATGTAGCCTTCACGCTTCTCTGTGTCTGTGACTTATTGATTACAATTAAATGTTTTCCTTTAAAGTAATCAATAAAACCTGCAGCCGGATAAACCGCAAGCGAAGTTCCTCCAATAATTAAGACATTTGCCTCACTAATAGCCTTAATACTTTTTGATATGGTGTCGCTGTCAAGCCCCTCTTCATACAAAACAACATCCGGTTTAATCAATCCGCCACACTCACATTTTGGAGTACCCTTTTTCTCAACAATATCCTCAGCAGTAAAAAACTTTCTGCACTGCATACAATAATTGCGGTGTACTGAACCATGAAGTTCATATACCTCCTTGCTTCCGGCCTTCTGATGCAATCCATCGATATTCTGTGTTATAACCGCAGTAAGCTTACCTGCTGCCTCAAGCTCAGCCAGTTTCCTATGGGCCGCATTGGGTTCAGCATCTAAAGCTATCATTTTGTCCTTGTAAAATTCATAAAACTCCTCTGTCTTCTGCATAAAAAATGAATGACTTACTATCGTTTCCGGAGGATACTTATACTTTTGATTATAAAGCCCATCTTGGCTTCTAAAGTCAGGGATTCCGCTTTCTGTAGAAACCCCTGCGCCTCCAAAAAACACAATATGGTCATTTTCATTAATAATACGGTTTAACTCTGCTACCTTTTCATTCATAGTTTTGCCTCCCCTTTGTTATTTTTTCTTTTTTAATTCTTTTAATAAATTTTTCTTTTCCTTTGCTGCTGCCGGATTTGTAAAGCTGCTATATGTAAAAAATACAAAACCGTCTGTTTTTTTCGTCTGTCTTGCACACTTTATGGAGCGCTGCATTATTGTCTTACTCCGTCTCCATTCCGAGCTGCTTTTATACACTGTCCTATACATTCCCATACCGACATAAAGCTTTATTTTTTTCTCTTTACAAAGCTTAGTCCACCTATCAAGTACCTTGTCAAACGAGTACTGCCCATTCTGGAATCCCCAATAAATCTGCGGACATATATAATCTACATACTCCTTGCTATTTACCCATTTATTTATATCTACATAATATGAATCCTTTCTTAACAGATTATCTATGTTTCCGGCAGGGCTTATTCCAAATTCAATGCTTTTATCATGCTTCTTAATCGTCTTGTAGACCTGTTTTACCAGAGTGCTCACCTGAGTTCTCCTCCAGCTCACAATATCCTGATACTTCTCCCCCGCCTTCTTTTGCTTCTTGACATAAGCGTTATATTCTTTTGCATCAAAAGAGATTTTATATCCCGAACCCAGAGTCGGATAAAAATAATCGTCAAAATGGATTCCATCCACATCATAATCAGAAACAATCTCTTCCACACCATTTACAATTAACTCACGAACCTCCGGTTTAGAAGGATTATAATATATCTTGCCTCCATAAATCAATACATTCCTTCTTGTCGAAGCCTTAGAATACCATATTCTTGCCGGATTATCCTTTGACAGGCTGGATATTCTCGTAGTATTCCATGTAACACGATATGGATTAATCCATGCCTCTATTCTTAAATTTCTACTATGGGCTTCCTTTATCATAATTGAAAGCGGATCGTACCCGGGATTCTTCCCCTGCTTTCCTGATGCAATCTTTGACCATGGAAAATACATGGAATCATACATGGCATCGCCAAAGGGACGCACATGGACAATCACAGTATTCATTCCCATTGTCTTTACATTATCAAACATATTCTCAATAGAGTCCGTAAACTTACTTTTACTTTTGTTTTTAAAGTCCAAATCACTGTACGAACACCACACTGCTTTGCGCTCAGTAGTTGCCGCCTCCTTTGTAGTTGCCTCCTCATTTGCGTCAGCTTCACTTGAATCCGAAGCGGTACTGCTTTGTGTCTGATTATTTGCAGTAGTCTGCGTCTGTGCTGTTGTATTTTCCGTATTTACCGCAAGACTATCCTGCTGTTCCACCGATACATTTTCCGCATACACAAGAGTATAATCCTCTACTTTAAGTATTGCGCTTCCCATAAGCGCCAATACCAATGTAAATGCCACTAATCGTTTGCATTTTCCCATAATCTTCTCTCCATTCTACTATTATTACTTAAGCTTCACATATGCAAAATTTAGTTTAAAAATCATTCATTATAAATTCCCGCCATCTTTAAGATATGCAGCGCATTTGTAGTAGTGCACTTTCCTTCTTTTATCATATATTCAAATTTTAATTTATCCTCCTCAAAATACTCATCAAAATGATAATTACTAAGCATTGACAGTTCATTTGCCAAATCGCACAATTCAAAATCATGCGTTGATACCATTCCGATAATAAATGGCTTACACAGCTCTCTAATCACTGCCTTTGCCCCCACTATACGGTCGGCAGAGTTTGTTCCCTTAAAAATCTCATCAACCAAAACCAGCATTGGCATCTTCTTTTCTGCATAGGATACCATCTTGCGAATCCTTAACACCTCTGCATAAAATGTGGATATCCCATTGCTCACATCATCCACCACACGCATCGAGGTAAATATTTTAAAATGTCCGCAGCAACTGTCAAGAGCGCATACCGGCGCTCCGGCATACGCCAGCACCATGTTTACACCCAACGCCCTAAGATAGGTAGTCTTACCTGACATATTAGAGCCTGTAATCAATCGCACCTGATTAACCAGCATAACATCATTTCCCACAACCTTATGCTCGGCAATCAGCGGGTGGCACATCTCTTTCATTGATACGCTTGCCTTCTCCCCTTCCATGAGTTTCGGGAAACTGGCAATTTTTCTTGTTCTTCCAATAGTAGCAAGGCTTAACAGCGCCTCCATTTCTGCAATGCTGTCAAGCCATACATAAATCCTCTCTCCGTATTTTCTCGCCCAGCGTACAAATGCAATATAAACATAGGCATTATAAAATACTGTCATACAAAGCATTCCGTATACAAGCGGATTATGCCTTATATTAAGCGCCTCTCCTATTACTCTAAGGCCTTTAATTCCCTTTTGGCTGTCCTTTGCAATCTCCCCCTGAAGCCCTTTCAATATCTCGCTTTCAAATTCAGTATCAGCAATTCCCTGCAAATATTCCTCATATGCATTAAGAAATGACAGGCATGGCACAGCCGCATAGCTTTTCATAAACAGCATACTGTCAACAGCCTGACTAACCACAAACTGAATTGCCAGCATCGCAATAAAGCTGGATATTGGCATCCAGTTAAGCAGCCATGCCGCAAATGAAAACCATGTTATTAGCACTAATAATGCAGCGAACACTCCTACTATGACCGGTCCTTTTTTATTGTGCTTAAAACTCTCTAAATGCGGCGCCACATCCTGCTGAAGCTCCCTCTCATGCTCCTTTAACGCCCTCAGCGCCAAAGTCTCCAGATTAATACTCTCCTTATCCTTATCAATCAGCTCCTTAACAGCCTCCTGACGTTTTAGTATGTCCTCCTGTTTCCAATCATTTTCCTTATCCGACAGCGAGCTGGTAAGCCAGTCCTTAAGACGACTTCTGCCCCCTCTTGAAGCCGCCACATTCATATACTGAAATAAAGAGGCGGTACCGAACAAATCTAAATCCATAGCCTCCTCCTTATACTTAATCCTATCTCCCTTTAAGAAATCCTTCCCTGTATCAGGAAACGACTTCCACTCCTCATTATATCTGTCAATATACCTCTGATATACAGCTAAGCCGGCTTCATAATAATGCAGCTTCTGAACTCTTTTTTCATATATTACAACTCCATAAATAAAAACTAAAGCTGATATAATTCCAATCGCCTTTGCACTCTGGTTATGGTCTGCAAATCCCAGCGATAATCCCACAATACAAAAAGTAAAAGCAACCAACCGTAGGAGTCCTAAACGATTGGTTGTCTTTTCTAATTGTTTTACATTTTCCTGAAGCTTTTGCTGTTCCCTGATATAGTATTCAACCTTATTATACATACAAATGCTATTCCTTTCTCCATCACATATATAGAGGCAAGGGAGCTATTCTGTCACTTCAAACCTATAACCAAAACCATGTACTGTTTTAATATAAGGGCACTTTGAAGTCAGCTTTGCGCGGAGCTGCTTAATATGAGTATCAACTGTCCTTGTATCTCCTACATAATTATATCCCCATACTTGATTAAGAATATTCTCACGCAAAACCACAACGCCTTGATTATCCAGCAAATATGTCAAAAGGCTGTATTCCTTAGCTGTTAAACAAATATCTTCTTCTTCAAGAAATACTCTTTTATTCTCACTGTCAATGGTCAACAATCCAACCTGCTGCTGTTTCCCTTTTCCGGTTCCAACGCTGCTTCTCTTTAAAATGGCCTCAATATGTCCTAACAATACCGCATTATAAAATGGCTTCAGTAAATAATCATCCACTCCAAGCCTAAAGCCTTCGACCTGATCCTGCTCTCCATCCTTTGCTGTAAGCATAATAACAGGAACCTCCGAGATATCACGAACCTCCTTTAGCACCTCGTAACCGTCTACTTTAGGGAGCATAATATCAAGCAGAATCAAATCTATATACTGGTTATTTTCATAAAATATATCAAGAGCTTCCTCTCCGTCAGCCGCCTGTAAAACTTGATATCCCTTTAGATTAAGAAAGTCATATAACATTCTTCTAATCCGGCTCTCGTCCTCCACAACTAAAATGCACTCTTTTGCGTTTTTCATAAATGACACCTCATATCTTACACTGTTATGTATATGTACAACCACTGTTATGTATATGTACAACCACTGTTATACTAACAAATGGATATGGGTTTTATGTGAAATTAGCAAAAACTGCATAAAAATAGTATGATTGATAGTCTGTTAATTGCTATAAGACTGGCAAATAAGTCTTAAATCTACCACTTGCGGAGTATGGTTTTTCTCTCCATAGGATCCAAGCCTTTAATAGCCGGATCGTCATAATAGGAATCATTTCTTACATGTGTGGTTGACACTTCTTCAAAAATAGCTCCCCGCTTAGAAGAAAAGCTATGTCTTTCTCCCCTAAGCACAGTTTGAATATCTCCCGGCTTCATCTCCCGCTTATTACCGTTAATATTTACTTCTAAATCACCATATAAAAGCTGGAATGTTTCTTCCTTTACATTATGATAATGTGTCGGATGGTGCTGTCCGGGAAGTTCTATAATAAGCTTTTTACAGTATTCACGATTAATAATATTAATTATTACAGCCCCTGTCTGACGGAAATTCTGCATTCCATAGTGATGTGAAAGCTCTACTTCAAAATCATTTCCCAGTGCAATTCCCGCCTCATATAACATACCCTTGGCGTCATGAATAACACTTCTTGCAAGATTTATATTTGTAACCCTGCGTTTTTCATGTATCTCAGCATTGGCCTCATAATCCTTTGTCGCCACCATTCCCTCATAAAACTCTCCGCTATTTGTCTGCTTTTCGTGGCATGGCATAGCAAAAAATACATCCTCTCTCTTAAGCTCATCCCCTGCTTTAACAGGATGCAAAGCATATACTCCTCTCATAAGTGAATTCAATGAATCGATTTCAGCCTGACTTACATATTTATCATTTTCCTTTTTAAGGGAGCACATATCCTTCGCTCTTTCAGCAGCGGTTACCCATGCGTCCGCCTGTGCCGGATTCATGGAATATGCATTTAATTTGATGGTTTCAGTCGGCAGCCCCACATGCCTCTCTAATATAGAAGCGCCCTTGGCAATTGCCATCATAGGTACTGTTACATCATCCGGATTCTCATGTCCTGAATAACCAATTATCACATCAGGATAACGCCTTCTCATCTTATCAATAAAGTTTAACTGCAAATGCCCTTCCGGAGCAGGATATTCTGCTATGCAGTGAAGAAATGCAAAGTGACAGCCCCTATGGGTAAAAAAGTTATATAACTTATCAATATCCGACAGCGTCTTGCCTCCTGTAGAAATTATAACAGGCTTACCCGAAGACGCTACCTTTGTAAGCAAAGGCCAATCCAGTGAAGAACAGCTTGCTACCTTAATTATATCTATTCCCTGATCAAGGCACCATCCAACTCCATCTTCGTCAAATGGAGTACTCATAGTAATCATACCCTCCTCTTTAATCCCCATTACTAGTTGGGTAAACTGTTCATAATCCAGTCTGGTACTCTCAAATCTAGGTATGTGCGGTACATCTGTCCTCCCCTTATAATCTGGATGTATAAAATTATCCAGATTACGGTACTGCAGCTTTACTGCCGCCTTTATATTATTGTTTCTTGCAATCTTACCCATTTCGTGAATAATATCAAGTCCATGCTCCACACTCCCCTGATGGCTGTTTGCCATTTCAAAGATATACAAGTCTTCAAAAATATCCCTCTTGTTACTCATTTTCTATTCCTCCATTCGTAGTTTCCCTATCCTTCCTTTGCAACCTCCGTCAATGATTTAGCCAGACCGGCAAGCCCCTGAATCTCGGAAGGAATAATAATCTTAGTTGCCTTGCCATCCGCTGCCTTAGCAAATGCCTCCAAACTTTTCAACTGAATAACTGCTTCGTCTGCGCCGACCTCTTTTATAAAATTAAGACCGTCTGCATTTGCCTTCTGGATAGTAAGAATAGCCTCTGCCTGACCTTCTGCTTCTCTTATGGTTGCCTCCTTCTTTGCCTCTGCACGAAGAATGGCTGCTGCCTTCTCTGCTTCCGCCTCTAAGATAGCTGACTCCTTCTTACCTTCCGCAGTTAAAATTGCCGCTTTCTTTTCTCCCTCGGCGCGAAGAATCGACTCTCGGCGCTCACGCTCCGCCTTCATCTGCTTTTCCATGGAATCCTGAATCTCTGCAGGCGGCATAATATTCTTAAGCTCCACGCGGTTAATCTTAATTCCCCAAGGATC
The DNA here is from genome assembly GCA_947626505.1 of uncultured Lachnospiraceae bacterium. Lineage (GTDB taxonomy): Bacteria > Bacillota > Clostridia > Lachnospirales > Lachnospiraceae > NC2004. The sequence goes on along the minus strand of CANQSN010000012.1, from coordinate 8,580 downwards.
AGTTGCCAAATCAAGAACTGAACACATCTTTGTATTGATAGTCTCTCTCGAAGTCAGAGTCTGGTCTAACTCCAAATCACCAATAATATTACGAAGAGTTGTCGCTGTCAGCTTCTCTACTGCTAAAATCGGGTTATCAACTCCATAGGTAAACTGCTTTGCATCAGTAATCTGAAAAAACACTACCGTATCAATCTTCATTGTTACATTATCCTTTGTTATTACAGGCTGTGGCGGAAAATCAAGCACCTGCTCCTTTAAATTAACCTTCTTGCTAATCCTGTCGATAAACGGCGTCTTAAAATGCAGCCCCACTTCCCATGTTGACTGATATGTTCCCAATCTCTCTATTACATATGAATGTGCCTGAGGCACAATCTTAATACATGACACAATTATGAAGACAGCCAAAACTACTATCAATAAAAATACTAACCATTCCATATCTTATCTCCTAATAATCTTTATAATATTATATTGTTTACAGTGACTTAAAAATCCATACTAATCTGCCGGCTCCACAATGCACTTAACTCCGGCAATCTCCTTAACTATAACCTTATGGTCCTTTTCAATTACCACATTATCGTCGGCGCTTCTTGCAGTCCAATAGTTTCCACGAATCTGTATCTGGCCTTCAGACTTTATGTTATTAATGTCTATACTGACTATGCCGGTCTTTCCCACAAGACTATCTGAATTAGTTTTTACTGTCCTGTTGTTAAGATAAGCCATAGCCCATGGTCTGGTAAATAATAACAATAACACAGAAACTAATATGCACAGAACAATCTGCACTACAAGATTTGCTCCTAAAGCGGCCGCAATAGCTGCAACCAATGCCCCTGCTGCAAACCAGATGGTGGTAAGTCCCATGCTTATGCACTCGATTATAACCAAAACCACCATACCAATCAACCAGTACATTGCCATTGACATATTTTTCCCTCCTTACTTAGTATTAATACATATGTTTTCATGTAAACACAACATATACGGTCTGTTTCACCTATGTATAATATTACTACATTTGCCCCTTTTACACAAGGGAATGTTTCTTCCACATCAAGCCAATTTAATGGCAATACCTTCGTTGTCTCAACATCTCATAAGAGATTATTGTAGCAGCCGTAGCAGCATTAAGAGACTCCACCTTCCCCTCCATCGGAATTCTAAGCTTATACCTCGCTTCTTTTGTAAGCCCGTCACTAAGCCCATTGCCTTCGTTACCTATAAACACACAACTGCCCTTTGTATAATCATAGCTGTATAACTCCTCGCCCTGCAAATGCGCAGCATAGGTACAAATCCCCTGCTGATTTAATAGCTCTGCTGACTTAATGACATCCTCCACATAAAGGAACGGTACCCTAAAAACAGAACCCATTGTAGAACGGATAACCTTAGAATTATATATGTCAACAGTATCTTTCGAGAGGATTATTCCTGTAATCCCAGCTCCCTCCGCCATTCTAATAATTGTACCAAGATTACCGGGGTCCTGCAAATGCTCCAGCAATATAAGCGCCGGTTTTTCACCCGCTGTCACCTGCTCCCATGTATAACTAAGCTGCTTTGCTACCACAAGTATTCCCTGCGGCGCCATTGTATCGGAAATCGCTTTATACACCTTTGAGCTTACCAATTCAAACGGAAGCCCTTCAAACAGCTTACTGTGACCTTCATAGCATTCCTCTGTAACCAGCACCTGTTTAGCCAAATGTCTTGGCACCTCTTTAAACATCCTTATTCCCTCTACAATAAAAAGCCCCTGTTTCCTGCGGTAAGCGGCGCTTTTCTGCAATTTTAATATCTGCTTAATCTGTTGATTTGCTAAGCTTGTAATCATAACTAATACCAACCTTATAAAATAGTTAAAACACTCTTTTCTTTTATCCTTACATTTTTATCGGTATACTTTTCTTCTAAAAGTTTCATTAATCCCTTCTCATCACTGACATAATACTGCCTTTCAAGACGCAGCACCGCCTTATCCTCCCTACAGTAAATCACCACTGGTATTTCCGACTGGTATTCATCATGATAAGCAGTTAAAAGCTCCATAAGAGAATCTCTTTCCTCCATATATTCTGCTTTATTACTGAATTGCAGCCACAGCTCCTTCGGTACATCCTCAAATGGTACAATCTTATCGCAGATAAGCTTAGCCTCTGACTCTGTTACATTTGCCCGTCCCTTTATGTATATCTTTTTATCTTCTGTCAAAAGCTGCTTATACTGCTCAAACATTCTGTTAAATACCACTACCTCCACTGAAGACAGCATATCCTCCAGTCTTACAAATGCCATTTGCTGTCCCTTCCTTGTTGTCTTTACTGTTACGCTTTCAATCATACCTCCAATAATATAAAACTGGTTATCCTTAACTTTGCAATTTCCGGTTTCCTCATCAATAACAAAATCCAGTGCAGTAGCGTTTACATTCCTCTGCATCTTTTCTGCATAGTCCTCTAACGGGTGCCCGCTGGCGTAAACTCCCAGCACCTCCTTTTCAAATGCAAATTTTACATCCTTGGAATACTCGCCGCAATCCGGATACTGAACCCTGTACTTTTGTTTCTCCCCTTCCATCATATCAAAAAGCGTCATCTGCCCCGTAATCTTTTGTTTCTTTTCTATAGCCACATTTTCCAACACTTTGGCATACACCTGCATCATCTGCTTTCTTGTCGCTAAAAGGCTGTCCATCGCTCCGCCCTTTATAAGATTTTCCAAAGTCCTTTTATTTGCCTCCTTGGGTGTAAGCCTCTCCACAAAATCGTAAAGGTCATGGTATACTCCGCCTCTATTACGCTCGGAAATAATTGCCTCGACAACCGGTCTTCCAAGACTCTTTATGGCAGAAATCCCGTATCGGATTTTATTTCCGGATGCAGTAAATCCATCTCCGGATTCATTTACATCCGGCGGAAGAATCTCTATTCCCATCTGCCTGCAATGATATATATATTCACTTATTTTTCCTGTATTACCCAAAACTGATGTAAGTAACGCCGCCATAAATTCCACAGGATAATAACATTTAAGCCATGCAGTCTGATAAGATACTACCGCATATGCCGCCGCATGGGATTTGTTAAATGCATATTTACCAAAATCAATCATTTCATCATAAATACGGTTTGCTGTTGCTTCGGGAATACCTCTCCTTACACATCCGTCAATACCAAGCTCATCATTGCCATATACAAAATTCTTCCGTTCCTCCTCCATCACAGAGGTTTTCTTTTTGGACATAGCGCGTCTTACCAAATCGCTTTGTCCCATGCTGTAGCCTGCAAGCTCTATTACAATCTGCATCACCTGCTCCTGATATACAATACAGCCATAGGTAGGCTTTAATATAGCTTCTAACTGAGGACATTCATACGAAATAGTATCCTGATTCTCCTTGCCCTTAATATACCTTGGGATAAAGTCCATAGGACCCGGGCGATAAAGGGCAATTCCCGCCACTACATCATCAAAGCACTGCGGCTTTAAATCTCTCATAAATGACTTCATTCCGGCGCTTTCAAGCTGAAACATCCCCTCGCACTGACCGGAGCTAATCAGCTCATACACCTTAGGATCATCATAGCCCATATGGTCAAAATCAATATTCTTTCCGGTATTATTAACCGCCATTGTTACTGCATTCTGAATAACCGTAAGATTCCTTAATCCAAGAAAATCCATTTTTAATAGTCCCAGCTCCTCAATGGTAGTCATAGTAAACTGGGTATTTATTGTATCCTCTGAGCCTCTTGACAGCGGGACATACTCATCAATGGGCTTTGCACCAATCACCACGCCTGCCGCATGAGTTGCTGCATGACGCGGAAGTCCCTCAAGCCTCATTGCCAAATCAATCAGATTATGTATTTCCTCATTTGTATCATACAGTGTCTTAAGCTCCGTATTATGTGACATTGCTTTTTCAATGGTAATATTCAGTTCAAATGGAATCATTTTTGCAACCTTATCTACCTCTGCGTAGGGAACATTTAAAACCCTTCCAACATCGCGTATAACCATTTTCGCCTTCATGGTACCAAATGTAACAATCTGTACAACATTGTCCTTCCCATACTTATCCACTACATAATCTATTACCTCCTGCCGCCTCTCCGGACAGAAATCAACGTCTATATCCGGCATTGTAACACGTTCAGGATTAAGAAAACGTTCAAACATCAGATTAAAATGCATTGGGTCAATTCCGGTTATGTTAAGACAGTAAGAAACCATACTTCCCGCAGCAGAACCCCTCCCCGGACCTACAGCAATCCCGTTCTCTTTTGCGTACTTTATGAAATCCCACACAATCAGGAAATAATCAACATATCCCATGTCCCGTATTGTTGACATCTCATGCTCCAAACGCACCCTATATTCTTCAAGCTTCTTCTGTTCCTTTACATCACCATAGCGGTTGACAAATCCTTCCTCGCACAGCCTTCTAAAGTAATTGTAGGTATCCTCTCCATTCGGCACATCATACTTTGGAAGCTTCTGCTCTCCAAATACAATATTAACATTGCACCGCTCTGCTATTTTATGTGTATTCCCTATAGCCTCCAAAGCATAGGGAAACAACATATTCATCTCCTCCTCTGATTTCAGATAATACTGTCCGCCATCATACCTCATACGGTCCTTGTCCGATACAAGCTTTCCTGTCTGTATACACAATAAAACATCATGAGCAACTGCATCCTCCGCATAGGTATAGTGAGAATCATTTGTAGCTACCATCGGGATGCCGGTCTCCTTATGAATACGCAAAATCCCCTGATTTACAGTTTTTTGTGCATCTATTCCATGATCCTGAAGCTCCAGAAAAAAATTACCCTTTCCGAAAATATCCTGCAATTCTAACGCTGCCTTTAATGCTTCCTCATAAAAACCAATTTTAAGATAGCTTGATACCTCCCCCGCCAAACAGGCAGAGAGGGCAATAATCCCCTCATGATACTCTTTAAGCAGCTCCTTATCAACCCTAGGCTTATAGTAAAAGCCCTCTGTAAAACCTCTTGAAACAAGCTTTATCAAATTATGGTAGCCGGTATCATTTTCCGCCAGTAATACAAGATGGTGGTACCTATTTTCTCCTTTAACACTCTCTTTTTCAAATCGGGAAGCCACTGCCACATATACCTCGCAGCCAATAACAGGTTTAACGCCCTCCTCCCTGCATGCTTTATAAAAATCAATAACGCCATACATTACACCATGGTCCGTAATGGCAAGACTATCCATATTGAGTTCCTTTGCCCTATGCACAAGCTCTTTAATCCTGCTAAATCCATCAAGCAAGCTGTATTCAGTATGTACATGTAAATGTGTAAACATAATATTCTCCTTATTATATACAGTTGCAAGGTGTTCTTACCCAATAACCAATCACTATTACAAAACCGCTAGCAATCTCCCGCCTTTTTGGTGCAAGCCTTCATAGCCTCTATAACCGCGCTTCGCATTCCCTTCTCTTCTAATACCCTGACTGCCTCGATTGTGGTACCGCCGGGACTGCATACCATATCCTTAAGCTCACCCGGATGCTTTCCCGTTTCCAGAACCATCTTAGCGCTTCCAAGTACCGACTGCGCCGCAAATGTATAAGCCTGAGCCCTTGGCATTCCATCTGCCACTGCCGCATCTGCCATAGCCTCAATAAACATAAATACATACGCCGGTGAACTTCCGCTTACAGAAACCACTACATTCATCAATGACTCCGGAATCAACTCCGCCCTTCCAAAGCTGTTAAAAATCTTTAAAACAATCTCAATATCCTCATCAGTTAAAGTTTCTGACGAAGTAATGCCGGTAATACCCTCCCCTACCAGCGCCGGCGTATTGGGCATAGTTCTGACCAACTTGTACTCAGAGCTTCCAAACTGTTCCGCAATCCATCTAAGCGTCTTACCGGGAGCAATTGAAATAATAATCTGTTCCTTTCTGGCTATACTGTTAATCTCCTTTATAACTTCTTCATAATACATCGGCTTTATTGACAAAATAACTATATCAGAAGCCTTCACCACCTCTTTATTATCAGTGGTAGTCGTTATATTGTATTTATCCTTTGCCCTTGAAAGCGCCCCCTCATTACCATCTGAAGCTATAACCTCATCAACCTGAAACGTACCTTTTGAAATAAGTCCTCCAATCATTGCATTTGCCATATTGCCGCATCCAATAAATCCAATCTTCATATCTATTGCCTCCTCACAATTTAAAATCAATTTATAGTTATTAACAATTATACCCTAATTGGATAAATTTGTTAAGCAAAAACGCAGCCCTGAAATCAATCAGAGCTGCGCTAATAACATTAAATTTATAGGTTCAAACCAATGTATGCATAAGCTAAAAGATAGTATCACCATCTTACAAATCAAACGACTATAGTACAGATCTCTTTACACTCTGCACAACTTTCTTCTCTATCTTTGTCTATATTTCAAATTATATAGACTATTTTACAAAAAATCAAGGCATTTTTAACAATTTTTTAATTTTTTTGACATTCTTCAATACTAAAGGAAACAAACTTTATATCAATCTGCAAAAACCTCTCACAAACAAGACTGTTTATGTGTTATCATTAATAAATGGATTATTGCAATTATACGGTTTCCGGCATTATAAGGAGGCTGCACATATTTTAATAGAAAGGAAATATCATGACTACAAATGCGGCAGAATTTCAAAATCTGTCTTCAACCATTCTAAAAAAATCACGTAAGGAGGTCGGACTTGATATTCACACTGTAGCTCGTATACTTTCTGAAAATAACATACAAGACGTCACAAGCTCGGCATTATACGCGTGGGAAAGCGCACAGTCCTCTCCGAACCCATATACCTTTTTAAATCTATGCGATATGTATAACATAACAGATGTATTAGGTACATTTCAGATTCGTAAAAATCCTTCTTTGTTCAACCTTAATATGATATCCATGCACGAAACTGAAATGCTTATGTCTTACCGAAGCCATCCTGAAATGCATCCCGCCATTAAAAAAATACTCGGCATTTAACTTTATGCAAAAAACGGTTCCGCCACTTGGCAGAACCGCATGATGTTTTAGTCTTTTTTCTTAAAAAGAGCAGATTTCACAGCACCCTTAGGATCTTTAACAAGAAGAATTACAAGCCAGATAACAAGCCCAAGCGCTACGACCGATAATCCCAAATAAAAATCGTTTAGCATATCCGCAGGAGCCGGATTGAAATATTTCTCGTGAATTCTTGCATATTCAAAAACAGCATCTACAAACCACATAATGGATGCGCCCCAATACATAAAACAAAGTATTCCAATCTTCATCTGACTTTTAGGTGCAGTGCAATACCATATAATCGTACAAGTAATTGCAGCAAAAACCGTAGTCAATAAGGCCATGGCAGCACCCTCCTATTTCAATTGCAGAATGTCTGCAGATTTGACAGCTCTTTTTTCAATGACATTTGAAATAGCAAGAATACCGCCCCATACTGCTGTTACTAATACTGCCATTGTTACTCCTACGGTAAGCATTTCATTAAACATCATTGCAATATCAGCTGGATTGTCGGCGACAGATATAAATGGGAACCAAGGAACTACTTCCCCATGCCAGACATGCTCAAAAGCAAGCAGCGACGAACCTCCCCATAAAAGGTTGCTAAGCCATTTGAGTTTTTGAGAAAAAGGCGTTTTTACCGCCTCTGTTACAGTGGAATCATCAAGACTGATATGTACTGTTTCAGGAGAGGATTCCTTTGATTTAATTACTTTTGAAGCGACGGTAGTAATAACTGCTTCCGCTGCCGGTACTAAAAAACATGCCATTTGTCTTTCCTCCTATAAATTTTTTGATGATAAGGTTAGTCATATTTCTTAATTATTATTATACTTTTGTGATTACGCAATGCAATTATTTTATCTCATATTTGGGCATTTTACAATAGATATTTTCATATTTTTAGTGTTACAATTGATGTGACGCTTTCCACTGTACAAAGATTGCTTAGTTCTATTCCTAGACTTATATACATTTCCAAGGCAAAAGGTCTTAGAATAACATTAAAAAACATAAAAACTTAAATATAAAAAATAAGCAGCCTAAAAAGTGTGAATTTATTGTGAAAACATGTGAAAAATATGTGTCTAAAATGTGTTAAACGTGTGAACAAAAAAGTGAAAATCCCCATTTTAAAGAATTTAAAGAATTCCATTTGTCGAAATCGACGTCGAATCCGCAAATTTTAACAACCACAGGTTGTTGGACAGAATTTTTAATTGGTATTAAACTAGGGATATACAAAAAACTAAAATATACGTGCCAAAACAGCAAAGGCATGTTATAATTTGAGAAAGGAGATACATTTGGGGAAAAATAAAAACGTAAGAAACGAATCAGGTAAAAACAAAATCGAAGGCAGCGTTGAGGTGCTAAGCTCATTCCAGCTATCAGAGGATACAAAGGGGCTTGACCAGATAAGTAAAGAGCTTTGCAGCAATAAAGAGGTTCTTGCAGTCATACTGAAAGGCGTTGTAAGTGAATTTGAGGATTACGACTATAA
>CANQSN010000011.1 GCA_947626505.1 uncultured Lachnospiraceae bacterium | reverse complement strand
ATCCACTTTGTTTATAACTATACGCTTTCATATTGAATCAACCTTGTCCGTTTTCACTTCCTTACTTTTTTCTCAACATTCCCTGTACTTCTTACATTCCCACACATACCATCCTATCAATATCAGCAAAACCCCCTCTTTAGAATTTAGCACTATGCAAGACTTGTATATCTGCAAAAAGAAGATACCATCACAGGTCATTTTCTAATCTGCTATCTGGCAGTATTATTAACACGTATTTTACAGTTCAAGATATTGAAAAACATCTATTGTTCTGAAGACTTATTTAAATTTATTCGCGACTTTAGAGTGGCAAAAATATCCAACAGAAAATACATAAATCTCACCAGAGGTTCGACGTTTATTAAGGAGTTTTCAAAACTGACCAGCCTGCCGCTGACATCCTGTTTTTTGAGTAAAGGAGAAATCAAAAAAATGCTAAGCCACAGGTTTTAAACCCCGGCTTAGCACCATATTTTAACGTTCAACTCCCAAAGTCAGGTTATATGGTCGACAAAAAACTTTTTCAACTATTATTTCTCAATTCAGCCTATCAGATTAGTCAATCGATTGATTTCTGAGAATTTTCCTTCTTCAATGTTTCTTTAAGCAAGCTTTTCAATTGTATTTGTTATAACCTGCTGTCCCTGCATTTCCTCATAAAAAGCCTTAATATAGAGAAAGGGGGGTTATGCGAGCAAAGCGTCTGCTAATGCCTCAAGCTGCGCCACGTCTCCTTCTTTCATGACGGATTTTATGGTAACAGTAGGCTCTACAATCTTAACATCCTTCATAGCTTCTAAAAATCCCTTCATAGTACGGGCGGCGCTTGGAGCCCATGAACCGTTTTCTACAACAGCTACTGTACGCTTCTGATAAGCCTTGGATTTCAGGTGGGCTAAAAAGCTTTCCATACAAGGGAACACGCCTCCGTCATAACTGGCGGCAGCCACCACCATTTTGTCGTATCGGAAAGCGTCCTCTATAACCTCCGCCATATCCTCTCTGGCAAGATCGCTTACAACCACCTTCTTAGCTCCCTTGGCAGTTAAAATCTCTCCCAGCTTTTGGGCTGCCTTTGCGGTATTACCATGAATTGAAGCATATGCGACAAGCACTCCTTCATTTTCAGGGGTGTAGCTGCTCCACGTCTTATATAATCCAATATAATAGTCAAGATTATCGCTTAGAATCGGCCCATGTAACGGGCAAATCACCTGAATATCCAGAGCATCCGCCTTTTTAAGCAATGCCGAAACCGGCGCGCCATATTTACCGCATATATTAAAATAATATCTTCTCGCTTCACACGCCCAGTCCTCGTCATTCGATAATGCTCCAAATTTACCAAATCCATCTGCGGAAAACAATACCTTGTCGGTCTGCTCGTATGTAACCATTACCTCAGGCCAGTGTACCATTGGCGCCATAAAAAACTGTAATGTATGCCCGCCTAAGGAAAGAGTATCTCCCTCTTTTACTTCTATCTTGCGGTCATCAATATCTATCCCAAAAAACTGCGGAAACATTGCAAATGTTTTAGCGTTTGCCACCACCTTTGCCTGCGGAAACTTATTGAGTACTGTCATAATGCTTCCGGCATGGTCGGGCTCTAAATGGGATACAATAAGATAATCCAGCTTCCTTCCCGACAAAGCTTCATTGAGATTTTTCTCCCATTGCTCCTGTCCCCGTATATCTACCGTATCCATCAACGCTGTCTTGTCGTCCATAATCAGATATGAATTGTACGCAATTCCGTTTGGCACTACATATTGGCTTTCAAACAAATCAATGTCAGTATCATCCACTCCAATATAATAGATATCCTTTGTCTTATCTATTGTTGACATTTTCAATTTCCTCCTTTAATCTGCAGTTCATTAATATATATAATCACATTACCATTTATGAAACATATTACCACATTTTTGCATTTTCGGAAATACCCGATTTTTAAGTTTAGGATAAAAGGATTATTTTCTCTCCCGCTGCTTTTGCAATAGTTGCTCCATTGTATTGGTCGCCGATACCGTATCGCTGTCTTTGCTTTTATCAGTTTTTATGCTGTCCTTCTTACGCTCAGGCTTTGCCATATCCTGTGCATTTGCGCTGTTTACAGGCGTTTGTTCTTCTTTATTTACTTTTATTTGTTCAAAAGATTTTTTATTACTCTGCCCTGATATATCATATTCAGCGGTAAATACCGATTCCTCCGTATGCTCTTTCTTACCCTTTTCTTCTATTTTCGTTTTATGTTTTCCGCCCGAATGCGTACTCCTGCTAACGTCTTTAATAGTCCAAGATACGCTCTCCTTTACCCGCCTTCTGAATATTCTGCCAAATAAGCCTTTTATCCCATTCCATAAATCCAGCGAAAATCTCCTTGCCGCCACGTCAAGCATAAACAACAGCGCTGCCATTATAAGAAGCGGCGTAGTAAGAGAAAATCTTGACTTTGTCTTTGCCTGAATATCTGTAAATACACTGTCTTTAAGCGTAATCAACTGTCCGCCCACCTGACTGGTAAATGCATTTATCATATTCTCGTTATCATTAAACTGATATTCCTTAGAATACTGGTTTGCAAATGCAGTATTATAATTTTTAACAAGCTTATCGCCATCTGATTTTCTAAGGCTGATATTTAAAATTCCTGTTTCCGATAAATCAAGGCTTGCTTCATAGCTGCCCGGCTTTGTCACATCTAAAGCGACCTCCTTCTTTTCTCCATTTTCATTAGTTACTACCGCTGTAACACCCGTATCCTTTGTATAGTCTTTAGTGGAATAGGATATAACCGCCGAATTGCCCTCCTTAACAATATCAAGCTCATCATCACCAAGCTTTGTATCGGCAATTACAGAATAAATAATATTACTCCACAAAAGCGGATATTTCTGCCATGAAGCATATTCCGAAGTCCATGCGTTATCTCCGTCGCTGCACCATGCAACTGTTCTTCCAAGGCCGCATTGCCATGTTGACAAAACAGGCTCGTCTCTTCCGGAGGATAAAACTACATCGGCAGTGCTTTTAGGCGATGTAGCCACATAACCATAAAGCGCCGGCAAACCTTCATCTGCAACGCCATTTAGCAGCCGGCTGCCGGAAGTAATAGCGGGATAAAATTTCTCGTTAATAATATAGGCGTTAGTTGCAAGATATACCTCCTGTGCAAATATTCTCGGAATACTGTTATTTACATCTGTATAGTAATAGCGTCCTTCACAGTTTAACGCAATGTTTTTAAGCAGCCTCTTATCTGACTCAGAACCCACTGCAACAGTAGATATGGTAATGCCCTCCTTTTTTGCATATCCGTACAGACTGCTGTATCCGTTAAAGGAATCCTGTCCGTCAGTAAGCAGTATGATATGCTTAAGCTTTGCATCACTTTTGCTAATCTCATCACACGCCTCCTTAAGAGCCGGATAAATGCTTGTGCCGCCTCCATATCCAATAGTAGCTATTTTCTCCTCGACGTCCGCAGGATTACTGTTTTCCTGAAGCGGCACAGTCCAGTTAAACCTGTCGTCAAATGCCAGCACTCCCACTTCATCTGTACTTCGGATTTCATCGACTGCTGATAAAGCCGCCTGCTTTGCCAGCGCCAGACCTGTAACATTTGCATCATCTACAGAAGGCGAGCTCATACTGCCGGACTGGTCAATTACCATTGCCATTGCCATTTTAGGCACCTCTTGCTCTCCCTTTATATCCACATTTACCGGAAGCAGCTCCTCAAGCTCAGTACCCCGATAATCTCCCAAAGCATAACTGCTGTCGCCGCCAATGCAAATATATCCTCCGGAATAATCCTTTACATAGCTTTTAAGCGACTTTGCAAATCCTTTTCTAAGATCGTCATAAAACACGTTCAGGGTAATCACTGCCTTGTAGTTGTTTAACTGTGAAAGACTTACAGGTACAGACGCCGGATTTACTGTATCATACTCCATATTAGCGGCGTCAAGCACCTTCTCAAATTCCTTTCCCTCGTTCGGCGTTCCCTCCACTAAAAGCACCCTTGCCTTTGCCTCTATCTCGGCAAAGGTTACATATGTGTTATTGACTGAAACCGTATCCAAATCAGGCTCAATTACCGCCTTATATCCGGCAATTGTACCAGATTCTCCATAGTCCTCAAATACATACCGGTTTTTTCCCTTTGTAACGTGAATTTGCTGCCGCCCTTTTGCAGTTCTTCCGGAATACAGAGTAAGGACTGCGTCTGTTTCCACATTTGACGTTACTGAAACCGTTACATTATAATGATCGCCTTCATGAATTACATCCGGCGCATCAAGGCCATCAACATATACCTCGCTGCTTTTGCTTATTGTATCAGGAAATGGAAGCGCCATAAACTCGACATCTCCCGCCTTAATGGTATTGGCTGCAATATTCATGCCGCCCTCATTTTCCGAACCGTCCGACAACAGCACAAGCCTTTTTGTCACTCCATCATCAAACATTGAACAGGCGGTATTTAGAGCATTTTCAATATTGGTGGCAGTAGATACCGGAGTTACCGTAAAATCAGAAAATGCTCCTTCGTCTGTCAAAAACTGTTCCACCAACGCATCTTTACCAAACGCCACAATTCCATAAGTATTCTTTTTTGGCACATCCCTAAGCTGTTCATGCAAATATTCCCGCATCTGTTTAATGTTTCCCGACATACTGTCCGACACATCCACAAGAAAAATGGTCTCGCACTTTTTCTGCCTTGTGGAAATAGTAATACCCGCCATTGCAAGTACAATAGTAATAAGCACTAAAAACCTCACTGCCAAAAATTGCTTTTTCTTCCTTGTATGAACCTGTCTGCTGTAAATTATCCATTCTAAAACCAACAGTAAAATGCATAATGCAAGAACATGGTTTCTAAGAGTCCGGCTCCCTGTTTTCTTCTTTACCGCCTTTCCCTCTATTTTTGTCTCTGAAACAGGAGTTACATTTGATTCCTCCGCTACAGGAAAATTTTCATATGTAACGCCTTCATCCTGCTGCCCTAAAAGCTGTTTTGTAAGCTGGGACAAAAGAATCGGATACTCAGTTTTTAAGGCAAAATCAGAATTGTGCAAATCCATTCCCAAGACTGCTGCATTCCTGTTTTCAAGCGTCCCATAATACCCCACTGCCTTTCCATCCTCCGTACAAAGAAATGGCTCAGCCCAATCCGGAAGCTCATATGTCTGCGCTTTTGTAACCCCTACCTGTACCCCGTCAAGGTATTTAAAACCGGATTTATCATTAAAGGAAAGATATGCATTTTCCACTGTCTCTGTAGGCGTAAAAAGCTTTGAATCCCTGTAAGACGAATTATCGTTTAATACCATAACTGCGCTGTTTTCCGGCAGCTTGTATTCGCCGGAAATAAGAAGCCCCTCCTTCCCAAAAAGGGAAAATTCTTCAACGCCCTGTTTCTTTGCCTCCTTACTAAGCTTATCCAGCCCGTCAAATACATACAAATCGTACTCATCTTCCGCCTCCTTAAGCACTCCGGCGTCAGACGACTTGTACACCGTCACAAATTCGTCCAGTCCAAGCGCCTTCTCCAAAAATACATTACCTTCGGATATGAGCAATACCTTTTTCTCCTGCTCCTGTTTTAGCACAACGGACTGCCTGTTATCCTCGGTCAAAGCATCCCTGTCGCTAAGCTCGGCAGTAAGCAGCGTTTTACCGTCAAGCGCTAAATCCGCCTTCTCAAAATAAACCGTCTCGCTTTCATTTGGTTTTACTGTCACAGGAGTTACCTCTATAAGCTCATCTCCCGCATATAGGCTTATATCCTCCGTCTTTTCATGAGTTCCATAATTACATACCCTTGCAATGGCTTCCACACCGTTATCCGCACCGTAGCTCAAATATTCCACAGCCATATTTTCTCCGGCGGAATAGGCGTTTTCAACATAAAGAGAGACCTTTTTCTGCCCCTTTATCATATCTTTATCAGCAAATTCAGTATCAGTATAACAATATACGTCCGCCTGCTCCATTCCGCTGATAAGGGAATTAACCATCGGGATTGCCGAGCTTAAATTGCCTGTTTCCAATGTATGCTCTATGTCATTAAGCCGCCTTTTTACCTGAACCTTATCCGTTCCTTGATAAACCACAGCAGCCTCACTGCCGCATGTTACAAGAGTTACATTTGCGCCCTCGGACAAACCGTCGACAACTTCCTTTGCCTGCTTGACGCTATACTCAAGGCGAGTTTCCTCTCCCTTATAAAGATGGCTCATACTGGCGCTTTTATCTACAACCAGCACTATATTTTCCCGCACCGCGCCGCCTTTTTTAGCAACAGGAGCCATCAAAGCAAAAATCAACAGCAGCATGAGAAGTATCTGCAAATACATTAATATATTGTGCTTTAACTTTTCAAACGGGGTATCGGCCCTAAGATTCTTATATACCTCATTCCACAAAAACAAAGAAGGAACATCTTCCTCCTTCGTCTTCTGCTTTAAAATATATAAGAATATAATTGCCGGCACTAAAACTAAAAATGCCAATGGCCATAAATTCTGTACTGTCATGTTATTCCTCCATAATGCTAGCGTCCTGCAAAAACTCCTGAAAATCCATATAAAATAGATGTTACTAACGATTCGTCGGAGCGTATAAAATGGTATCCGGCGCCATATTTTAAAGACACATTTTTTAAGCGCGCCTTAAGCCCTGACAACTCATTATAATATGCTTTTATCGCTGCATTTGACATAGTAACCTTCATTTGATTGGAATTTTCCATATCCTTAAGCATAAGCGTTCCTTCGTATTCCGGTTCGACCTCCTGCTTTGACAATATCTGGCATAGCAGTATCGTCTGTTTGCGATACGCCAAATATCTAAGCGCCTCCTCCACTCCGTCGTAATCCAGAAAATCACTGATTATAATACTCACTCCGCCTGCTGCAAGAGGTCTTGACATAATTGCGCGGTTAATGGAGGTTCCGCCATCAAACTCCATACGTTCCAAATCCTTTAATATATGTGAAAATGCAGCAGCTCCCGCCATACCCTTTCCTCTCTGGTAAGAGTTCTCATTTAATGCATTGACATACACCCTGTCTAAATTGTTCAGCGCCACATATGCAAACGCTCCCGCAAGCTGCCTTGCAGCCATTGATTTTTTTGGCTCTCCAAAGTTCATGGAAGCGCTTGTATCCACAAAAATATTAAAACTTGCTTCCTTTTCCTCCATAAACTGCTTAATATAAAGCTTATCAGTGCGTCCATATGCATTCCAGTCTATACGCCTTATATCGTCTCCTAACAGGTATTCGCGGAAATCTGAAAATTCAACTGAAGAACCTTTTGCGCTTGATTTTCTGGCTCCGCTCATTCCCTGACTTAACCGCATTTTAAGCGCCATCTTAAGAGTATTCAGTTTCTTAAAAAAATCCTGATCAAATATAATCTCTTCCATGCCGATTCCTCTTTAATCTCAATGCAAAATAGTATCAATACCGTCTATAAGCTTATGTATAACTTCATCAGGAGTAATATTGTCGGAAATCGCATCGAAGTTTAAGGCAAGTCTGTGACGCAGCGCAGGGTATGCTACAAACCTTATATCCTCAAAGGATACGTTATATCTTCCCTCAATAAAAGCTCTTGCCTTTGACGTCTTTACAATTGCCTGCGCCGCTCTTGGGCTTGCTCCGGTCTGAATATACTTCTTTGTCACGTCCGGCGCCCCTTCCTTTTCAGGGTGGGTTGCAACCACCAAAGACAGCGCATAATCCATTACTGCATCGGAAACAGGCATATCTCTTATAACCTGACGGATACTTAATATTCGATTCCCATCTAATATGTTTTCAAGCGCAGGCTTAAAATTTGTAACTGTTATATCCATAATATCCTTAAGCTCTGCTTTATCCGGAAATTCTACTAATATTTTAAATAAAAAACGATCAAGCTGAGCTTCCGGCAATGGATAGGTTCCTTCATTTTCAATCGGATTCTGGGTTGCCAATACCAAAAACGGACTTGGCAGCTCATAAGTTTCTTTTCCGACTGTCACAGTTTTTTCCTGCATTGCCTCTAACAATGCCGACTGTGTTTTCGGGGTTGCGCGGTTAATCTCGTCCGCCAGCACAATATTGGAAAATACCGGCCCCGGCTGGAATTTAAACACGTTGTTACCGTCCTCCTTAATGATAAGGTTTGTTCCGGTCACATCCGCCGGCATTAAATCCGGAGTAAACTGAATACGTGAGAACGCCATGTCAAATACCTTTGACAGCGCCTTTACCAGCTCTGTTTTTCCAAGTCCCGGCACTCCCTCCAAAAGAACATTGCCATCCGCCAAAACTGCCAGCAATACCTGCCTTATTACCTCTTTTTGCCCGATAATTCCCTTACCTATCTCCCTCTCGCAGTCCTTAACCATGTCAATCCACTGCTTCATATCATGTTCTTCCATATATTACCTCTCCTTCTTCTTATTCCAAATCACTAAAATAATTGCGAATCTTCTCTTTCATGGAAGCGGGGTAGCTGGCGCCATCCACCTGCTTATACGCCTTATCCTTATAACTGCCTGATACAGTACCGTAATCTACCTTATTGCCTGACCATGTAAGCCCATGCTCAGACTGCTGCTTTACAGCGGAACCATTTTCATTCGCCTTACCTGTAAGGTTGTCGTCATTTCCGAGAGTACCGTCAGGCACAGTAACCTTATTGTTTGTAATAGCGTCTCTTTCCGAACCGTTCTTGCTGCCATGATTCCAGCCTGCTCCTGAGTTTCCGAAACCGTTTGTTCCGTTACCTGACGCTCCGCCATTATTACCGCTTCCCTGTCCTGCGGCCGCTCCATTAGCAGCATTGCCGCTTACATTTCCCTGCTGCTTAATATTAACCGTCGCGTTAGGATCGACCTTTGCGCTGGCATTGCCGCTTGCTGTTGAAGCTTTAGCATTTTCAAGCGAATTATTCTGATTGGAATTTTTTAACGCCTTGCTTAACGCCTGTTTCATATTGTTATAGCTGCTGTCGGAAAAGTTCTCCCTGCTGTACTGCTCTGCTGCTTTTGCAAGCTCCTCATTACCCAATGCAGACGCCATAGCAGCCATTTTTTTTGCCGCTTCTTTTTTTTCTTTATCAGAGCCCTTTTCCGCTTTTTCAAGCGCCTCCTTTGCAGCCTTCATAAGCTCGTCCTGCTGCTTCTCTACTTTCTTATTAAGCTTCTCAGCCTGCTCGCTCATCTTTCTGCCAAGCTCTTTATTATTCGTTTTTTTCGCCATCTGCTCAAGCTTCCTTGAAAGTCGTTTAGCTGCTTTTGCAACCTCCTGTCTTGTCTTGGCAGTCTTTAATTCCTTTTTTGCAGTATTTATTGCTTTTGCAACCTCTTTTGTATCCGCTCCTTCGTAGCTTTTTTTATCAAACTCCTTCTCCACCTTTTCAATCTGCTTCTTTACTTCCTCCGCCGCCTTTTTACTGTCATGCGACAAAAACGCCTTCTGCTTTGCCGGAGTATCAATACTGCTTATCGCCGCAAACAGAACTGCAAATAAAAGCAATCCTCCTATAAGCTTCTTTGAGAGAATTATAGGAAATTCCCTGCGAATCTTAAACTGTTCCATTTCCTTTACTGCATCGCGCCGCTGCATTAATGAAAAATCATCCTGCTTATCTACATTTTCATAAGCAGTTGAAAACTTCTCCTGATGTCCTTTTGAATCAGCCATTAAAGCAGATTTTAACATAGTCGGAGTATTTATAAATCCCCATAAAAATCCAGCCAAAATACATATAGCTGTTACAATAACCGCCGCAAAAACTGCATAGTAAAATGGAACAAACAATGCGAAAACAGAAATGAGCGCCGCTGTCAAAAGTCCGGCGACTGCCATCTTGAGCAGCTTATCCACAATATGAAGTTCTCTTAATCTTGCCCTTACATTTCTGACAAAGCGGATTACCTTTTTCTCCATTCTCTACCCTTTAACCTTTCTCTTCTTTTTATTACGGGTTACAGAAATCTTTAACGCCGCGCATTTTACAAATAATAATGAAATAGCGACATTAATTAAAACTGACAGAGGAATCCATGCTTTATATATAAACTCCCAAAATCCGTTCATTTTGCCATTGCATGCTCTATCTACAAGCTCATATACGCTGTAACTGCTGAGCGAGCGTAAAAAGAAATCAAATACCGGAGCATAAGGATTAAACATTAATATTGCCGGAATACCTGTTGCCGATATTCCCGATGCCTCCTTTCCCGCCGCTAAAAGAGCTTCCGCCTGCGCATGGTAATCCACTGATAAAGATATTCCATAAAGAATAAACGAACCCGCTATAATTGAACACCCTATGACAACTGTTAATATAGTGGCTGCAATAGACTTCTTTACAATACTTGAACAAAATACCCCTACGCTCCCGACATAAAACCCAATATAAATATACATTAAAATAAGTCCAAACAGCGAAGTCCATTTCATTCCTCCAAGAACAAATGCAATTGAAATAAACGGAATGCTCGTGACGACATACATAAGCACAACCGCCATTGCAGAATTTAACTTACCCATTGCAATAGAAAATGTTGAAATCGGTGTGGTAAGCAGTATATCTAAGGTCTGTCTCTCCCTCTCCCCTGAAATAGAGCTTGCTGTAATAATCGGCACCATAAAGCTTATAAGCGCACATTCTGCAATTCCCAACACAGGAAACAGCATAATAAGAGAGGAATAATCATAGCTGTACCTAAATGAACCCGATGAAAATAATACAGCAATTACGATTAAAGTTAACATTCCACACACACACATAAGCGCCATAGACATTTTTATGCTTCTGGAGCTTACTACTAACTCCTTCTTTAATATAGGATTCATTTTAAGCTTCTTTTTCTTCATTGCCATCACCTCCCGTAATCTCTAAGAATAAGGATTCCAAATCTTCTTTTTCTCTGTAAAAATCACTTATCAGCATTCCGCTTGATACGAGGCATTTAAGAAGTTTTGCCGATTCCTCCTCGCTTCCGGTAAATGTTACCACCGCCTCATCCTCAGTAAAGCTTACCCTCTTAACATTGGGCTGCTCCATCAAAAGCCTGTTAAGATTATCATGGGCTTCTTCCTCTGAAGCCTGACTGTCATTAAACGTCTTAATATGAATGGGCCGGCTTCCAAAGGACTTCTCCATAATCTCCTCAACCTTACCGCTTGCTATTAAACGCCCCTTCTCCATAATGCCGATACTGCTGCACATCTCCGCAAGCTCAGGAAGAATATGCGAGCTTATGATAATTGTTTTTCCCATGGAGCCAAGATTTTTAAGCACCTCCTTCATTTCAAAACGCGCCCTCGGATCCAAGCCTGAATTGGGTTCGTCCAGCACAAGAAGCTCCGGATCATGTATCAGGGCTCTTGCCACGCATAATCTTTGCTTCATGCCTCTTGACAATGTATCAACATAAAAATCTTTTTTATCCGTAAGATTTACAAGCTCTAAAAGACCGTCTGTAATCGTCTCCATATCGCTTCCTTCAATACCGTACAGGGAACCGTAAAACTCCATGTATTCCGTTACTTTAAGGTTATCGTATACTCCAAAAAAATCAGGGACATAGCCTACTTTTCTTTTTATACTTGAAGGGCTTTTAATTGCGCTTATCCCATCTACGAACACATCGCCGCTAGTTGCCTTTAACAGTCCGCATACCACTCTCATCGTCGTTGTCTTACCCGCTCCGTTTGGCCCTACAAACCCAAATATCTCTCCCTTGCCAACGTGCAGATTCAATTCATTAACCGCAAGAAATTTCCCATAACGCTTTGTCAAATTCTGTATCTCTAACATGCTACTTCCCCCTCACTATAATATTAGGCACAACATTGCTGCTACTCGTACTATACTTTAATGTAAGCTTATCGTCCCTTATATACCTTGAAAGTTCTTCGCTCGAAAGTGTATCGCTGTCTGTGAAAATCGGCTCATAGTCTCCGGTTTTAGGATTCATGGCGCTTATCGCCACACCGCTCTCTGCTGTCGCGCTATCCGCCGATTCAGAGTCTTTCACTCCATCCGCATTTCTTAAAAGCTGCAAATAAATATCTACATCTTCAAGGTCGTTAATCTCATATTCCGCCACTGTATCCGCCCATATATTAATACCATCCATATCCCCATCATAATCAGTCAGGTACTCAGAAAGAGAATTAAATACCTCGCCCTCTGCTATATCAGAGTAATCTGCTCTAAACGACTTATAAATAACGCCAATACCTTGCTGCTTAATATCTTCATTTGCAATCATCTTTGGTGAATATTCACCAATTTTTGCCCACACAGTTACATTTCCATATTCCATGTTTTCATTACATATATAGCCAATCTGGGTATTGATTATACTTTCCCTATAGCGCTCTACATCTGACTTAGATGAATGCCGATTAGCCAAATACGTAAATCCATTAAAGTCATAATTGTACTCAAAGACTGAATATGGATCGCCGGTACGCGCTTCCTCCTCCTTAAGCTCCTTTTTGTCACCCCTCTTTATATCGCCAAGAATATAAAAACTGCCGGCATAATACACAACTGTCCCTGTCAAATCGTAATTCGTATTATTTACCACTGCTCCTGAAATTCCCGTTGTCTTGCAGTCAAAATCAAGCTCAAGCCGACCTATATCGTCTGCGTTTAATACCCGCTTTGCTGATATATCTGTTTTATTGAAGGCTTTTTTATTATCAACCACAACTTTGTAGCCTTCTTGTCCTTCCTTAAGCGTATATCCGCACTGAGTGTTTTCATCATCTCCAAATATATTATACTGCCAGCCATTCGGGTTTAATCCAAAATCGTGGTACTGCTCTGACATGTCAAAGGTATACCGTTTAGGATCAGGGCAGGTAACATTTGCATAGGTATCCTCCGTTACACCGTTCTCATCCATGGAAATCATGGAAAGAGACGACATAAACGGTTTCTGTATTCTGTATATCTTTCCCGTTAAAAAAATCAAAAATGTACATACAAAAGCTATACATGGAATAGCAAGCCAGATAACAGGCTGCTTTTTCATTTTCTTTAATATTAAATAAATTCCCGGCCCCACAAGGAATACGTAGACAGCTAAAAGGATTCCATATAGCATAATATTTGGCCTCTTAGAAGAATCGCATGTATCTGTAATGCTCTCTGCCATATCATAAATATAGCTATTGTCCTTAACAACATCATCAATATTTATATTCTGGTCCATTAAAGCCATCAGATTACGCGCCACTGTTGCATTTCTCTCAAAGCTTACCAAAGGCTCCATACTCATTGAGAAGCCGCACACTGTCACCTGACCGGCGCCATAGTTTTTATGGTATACAGTATTCTCCTTTGTGAAGCCATTAAGCGCTTTGGCATCCTTCATTGTAAAATCTACTGTGTCAGTTCCATTTAAAACAAGCTTTTCTTCATCATTACCATTGCCTTTTGATGTAAATGTTATATCAAGTTTTTTAATACCGTTTACCGTACCGGAAACAAAATCATCCGTAAATGCGTGCAGTACGTTCTGGTAATTGGCTCCAAGCCCCAAAAACAACTGTCCTCCATTATTTACATATGTTTTAAGAGACTGGTACTGTTTATCGGAAAGCTGTGAAGTATCGTAATTATCAATCATAATCAAATCAAATGCTTCCAACACGTCTGCATTTTCCGGAAAACTGTCCTTTGTCAGTTCAATAGTTTTAACAGAGTATTCTCCCTTCATATAACTTAACGAACTGTAATCATCACTCAAAACGCCTATGTTATACGAATCTCCCATCGACACATTTATGCGGTTGGTTTCCTCATAAAGCACCTTTCCTTTTTTGTCGGTAATATTAAGCTGATACCGCCCGCCGCTCTGACCGACGCCATTTACCAAAAGCTTGACCTGCTTTGCTTCGCCTTTTGCCAATGACACATCCTTGCCATAGGCTACCACCGTACCCCATATTTCATCACCCGTTGGCTTCACAGACACCGTTCCTTCAAAATTATCTTTGCTGGTAACTGTAACTGTAATCTGCGCCGGCGCATCATAACTGGCATAACCGTCAATTCCCATTTCCGTCTCCACTGTAAAATCATCAGCGCCCTTTGTCACCTTCTTAGACTTAGAAGCTGCGCTGGCGTCTTCTATAAATGCGCCGAAGCCAAAAAGCAGGGCAAATATCATAAGCGCCATAATTTGCTTGTACATTTTCATATTCCTTTGCACTCCTCTCCTGTCTGTTTTAACTTCCACTATTATACAAGGCAAAGTATCAATTTACAATAAAAATACATATATCTTAATTATATCTTAATCAGAGCTTAATATCTTAAATTTCTTTACAATTTTTACAAGAATTATTATAATTAATTTAGTGTTTCAAACTATGAAGCGAGGGTTTAAGTAATAAGATTGAAAGGATAAACAAATTATGAGTAAGTTTTTAGAGATTTTTCGCACGCATAACCATGAAAATGCAATAGAAAATGACGACGGGCAGCTTAAGCACATTTATGCCACAGTAGATCAGGTAAAAACCGCCAGCACCGACGTCGCAGACGGAGTGACGAAGGTTCGTGATTTGGCTGATGAAAACAAACATAGCGCTAATACTGTAGTCAATAATATGGAGGAGCTTCATCAGCAGAACATAGTACTTACAGATAAGACAACGTCCTCCCTGAATATGACCAGCGATATTCAAAAGCAGGTACAGCATGTAGGCTCTTTAATTGAACAGATGGTCAATCTGGTAGAGGAATCAAACAGCCATGCCGCCGCCAGCTCTTTGGAGCTTACAGATGTGGTTGACACCACCAACACAATGGCTTCACTTTCTACAGAGGTAAGCGAGATTGTGACTACCTTCTCAAAGGAATTTACCATGGTAAAAGACGAGATAAGCACTATCGAGGGCATAACCACCCAAACCAATTTGCTGGCGCTTAACGCATCAATTGAAGCTGCCAGAGCCGGAGAAGCCGGCAAAGGTTTTGCGGTAGTTGCAGATGAAATACGTAATTTAAGCAACGAAACGCAAGTTTCCTCCACCCGCATTCTGTCTGCGCTCAAGCATTTGGAGGATACCTCTGCCAAAATGACCTCCTCCGTCACAAGAACCATAGAGCTGATTGAACAGACTATTGATAAGATTAATAAGATAGACAAGAGCGTAACAAGCATTTCCAACGATTCCAAAGAATTAGGAAACAATATATCCATTATCGACAGCGCCATGAAAGATGTTGAACAGTCTAATTGCAGTCTTGTAGACAATATGCAGCAAATTTCAGATATTATGGATGTTGTAAATGATTGCGTCGAACATGCTAATGAAAATGCAAAAAGCATGTTAGATAAATATGAGCAGACCACAGTAAATGTCGGCAAGATTGAAACCTCTGTCGGCAATCTGATCGTAGAGCTCGGCGAGGGCGGATTTATGGGGATTCAGGATGCAAAGCCTAACATGAATATTTCTATTATTACGCTGGACAAAACCGGCGCTGCAAGCAGGGATTATTATGGACAGGTTGTAATGCAGCAGGATAAAGAAGTATTGGTAGATGTGCAGCCAAATACCATTGATATTCCAAAAGGACAGTCTATCAAGTGCCATATGCAGATGACTGTGGGTAATGTGCTTTATAACTGGAACGACGTGGACGTATATGAAGTTATACACAATGGCAATACATGCTATCGGGCTGTTGCCAACTCCAACCCAAAAGTTATGAACCGAAAGAAATACCCAAGACTTGATATCAACTGCGAATGCGACATGGTTATAGACGGTAATCCCAAAACTTTCCATGGACATATGCTGGACGTAAGCGCAAACGGAATTGCTTTTACTGCAACAGATAAAGAATTTGAAACTGCTCAGAAAAAAATGGTTGCAGTGTCTATTCCTAAGCTTCCCATAAAGGACGCCCGCTTTATCAACGCCTGTATCATGCGCTGCAAGCCAGCCAACGGAGAATACATTGTAGGCTGCCGATTGACAGAAGACAACCTTGCTATTCAGGAATATATAGAAAAACACATATAACAACAAAAGAGCGGCGCACAAGCTGATTTTTAACCGGCTTATGCGTCGCTTTTTTCTATCTCTTTTCGAGCTTTCTTGCAAGTCTTTTAGCATTTTAAGGTCTGCTTTAGCAGACGTCTTCTAATCCGAAACTCTGTGCATTCTCGCAGAGCGTTTATCAAATGTGAAGATTCTTACATCTGATAAAAATCCCGTTTCTCCTCTAAAGGAATGCTTTTTATATGCTTTCTCACCTTATCCTGCATCACTGCCTCCTACAATTCAAAACATGGCATTAACTCCAGTTTAAAAATATTTCGTTCATGCATTTCATCAATTTTTTTCTTAAGATTATCATCCTCGCAAACGCCTTCTCTTATATATCTGTCGAGTGCGGCATAAGTAAACCCAAGATTCTCCTCGTCTGTTTTTCCGCAAAGACCGTCAATAGGCACCTTCTCCACCAAATCCACAGGAAGCTTAAGCGCTGCCCCGATAGCCTTAACCTCCGTTACCGTAAGCCTTGACAAAGGGCTGAAATCACCCGCTCCGTCGCCATATCTTGTTGCATATCCAACCCAGTCCTCTGAAAGATTACATGTATTTGCAACCCTGCCATTTACACTCTGGCTTACTGCATATAATACCGACATGCGGATTCTCGGAGGCAGATTAATCTTTGTCTGTTCTGAAATGCTGATACTTTTAGGAAGCTGTCCCAGCACTCCTTTTACAGCATCCTCAATATTCACCTCTACATTAGGAATATCCAATGTATCAACCAGCTTTTTCGCCATATTAATATCCGCCTGCTCCCCGCAAGGCATTAACACTCCCATTACCCTGTCCTTGCCAAGAGCCTCGGCGCAAAGCGCCGCCACAACAGAAGAATCCTTACCGCCGGAAATGCCGACCACCGCCTTACAGTCGGGGCCATTTTTCTCAAAAAAATCTCGAATCCACTGAACGCATCTGTCCTTTACCTCATTTGCATTAAATTCATAATTTCTGCTCATCTTTATTACCTCCATATCTGATAAACTGCTAAACTGCTCTCGCCTACGTTGCTACTTTTTCTTTTTACGTATAAAAGGAAGCTTAAAGGATGGAAACGTCTGCTTAGCAAGCTGGTGATACTCTACGTTTACCGTATCCTCCTCATCCTCTGAAACATCAATATAATCAAGCTGAATGTAAGTTTTTGTATCCTTATTCAAATGCTTCCTTGCAAGTATTGACTCTATTATATCCTTTACAATAGCGTAGAACAACGCAAAGGAGGGAACTCCTATAATCATGCCGGGAACTCCCATCAGGCTTCCAAACAGTAAAATGGAGAACAAAACCCAAAATGCGGAAATTCCAATAGAATCGCCAAGAATATGAGGGCCTATAATATTACCGTCAAGCTGCTGTAATATAAGAATAATAACAGCAAGATATAAAGCCTGCATAGGACTTACAATCAATACCAGAATACAGCTTGGGATTGCGCCAATAAACGGGCCAAATACAGGAATAATGTTAGTAATTCCTATAATAAAGCTTATCAGCATCGCATAGGGAATGGAGAAAATGCTGGTTATAACAAAACACAGAACTCCAATAATAGCGGAGTCTATAAGTTTTCCAATAATAAATCCCACAAATATATCGTTTGCCCTGCGTATATAATGAATAATGATATTTGCCTGCTTTGTCTTAAAAATACCATATAACATTTTCTTACTCTGGCCCGCAAACTTTTCTTTACTGATAAGCACATAAACCGCCACTATAATGCCTATAATAAGATTATATAAAAATTTATAGACAACATTTACCATCCCAAAAACTCCGCTTGCAAAATCTTTTGAAAGCGTAGTAATGGAATTAAGAAAATCATTTTCCAGCCAATTATTAAAATACTCTGTTGCGTGCTCTATTGCATAATCCAGATTCTCCGAATGCCCTCTTTTCTTCTCTACAAATTCCATAATGTTATTGGAAAACTCAACAGACTGCTCAGGCAAATCCTGCACCAGCATATATATGCTGTCTATTGTCTGGGGAAGTATAAGGCGAATCAGGATGTATACGCACCATACTGCAAAAACAACCGAAAACAGGGTTGAGGATATGCGGATTACTTTCTTTGTTCTGTCCGTAAGCCTTCCCTTCGAGTATTCCATACCGGAAAAAAATCTCTCTAAATAAACCATTACCGGATTAATAACAAATGCAATCGCAAATCCATAAATAACAGGCATGATAGCCTTTAAAACCAAGCCGAGACACTTAATAATTAAACTAATCTTCTGAAAAATAAAATAAAGTAAAATACATGCGGCAATCACTGAAAAAAGCATAATACCTGTCGCTATATTTTTCTTAATCAGATAATCATCCGATATATATCTTCTCCAAAATCCCTCTGAAGCTTCCCCGTCGTGCTTTTCATTGTCATACTTATCCAAGCTTACCTACCTCCTAATACTATCAAGTATCGCACAAATCTTAAAAGTTAAACCGCTATCCCTTTATTCGTCTGCACCGGCTTATAACAATAACCCTATAAATCACATATTATTATCATACACACTTTTCACTTATTTATCAACCATACGCTTTAACTAATTAAAATACTAATCACAGTTTTTTTCGTTCCTGCTTTGGCGTAATCCCCTTCCATTTTTTATATGTATGGATGAAATGGCTGCTGTCAAAAAAGCCCGTTTCCTGAGCTATATAAGTAATATCATAATCTGTATGAAGAAGCAGCTCCTGAGCCTTGTTAAGCCTTACATAGGTTATATAATCCTTGCATGAGCGTCCGTAATTTTCCCTGAACAGCTTTGCAAAATGAGAGTAGCTCATATGGCACATATCAGCCAAATCCTGTATTTCCAACGATTCTCCTGAATGAGTATCAATATATTCCAATATATGAAAAAATGAAAAATCCGTATCTGTATGCTTTTCATTACTGTCATAAATTTCTTTATCTGTTTTTCTTGCAATCTCAATTAACAAAGTAAAAATACACGCCTGAATCTGCAAAGCGAAAAATTCTTTTTTAATATCATATTCATCTATAATACCTCCTACCAGCCGGTCTATTCTTTCCGTATCCATGCTTTCCTTTCTTAAAACCATGCAAAAGTCCGTCTCATTTGTACGCCTTAGAAAATAGTCGTACATTTTCATTAAATATGCCTTTGGAATATTAATCGTATGAAGGTCGAATTTTATCACTGCATAATTAACAGGATTATCTGAAACAGGCTGTACTTCATGCAGCTGCAAGGGATAAATATAACATAAATCACCCTCGTTAAGAATCGTGCTGCTATTATTGCAAACCAGCTTAATACTTCCCTCCTTCATATATAAAACCTCGCTGTAGTGATGCCAGTGAAGCGGAGAAAAAGCTGAATCAGTATAAAAAGTATCATAGGGCTTATCTAGTATATCAATGTATTCAAATAACTGCATAGCGCGCCTCCTATCCTGCATACATTTTTCCATTATTACGCTCATATGTCAATGATAAATAATAGATTTTTACAATTTTACAATTTATTTTTCATAGTAAACAAAACATAGAAATTGTATTATAATAGCAATGGAAGCTTACATGAACTTTTGTAAAGCATAATATGATATGGAGGTTTTCTTATGAAGGTATCAGAATTTAAAGATCATTTGACACAAAATTTAATCCCTTTTTGGAACCGATTAAAGGATGATGAACATGGAGGCTTTTACAGTTATGTGGACGGAGCCGGCACGCCGGACAAGCAATACGACAAGGGTGTGATTTTACATAGCAGGATTCTCTGGTTTTATTCCTCCGCCTATCAATTATTGCAGGATGAACAGCTTCTTCATATGGCTGACCATGCATATCAATTTCTCGTTGATTTTTGCATTGACAGCCAATATGGCGGCGTATACTGGTCTGTGCACTATGACGGTTCTGTCGCAGATGATACGAAGCATACCTACAATCAAGCATTTGCAATCTATGCGTTGTCCGCCTACTACAGAGCCAGTGGAAGAAAAGAGGCGTTAAATCATGCATATGAGCTATACCGCTTAATCGAGGAGCGTTGTTCAGACGAGGACGGATATCTGGAAGCGTTTCACAGAGATTTTTCTATTGCCGATAATGACAAGTTATCTGAAAACGGGGTTATGGCTTATAGAACAATGAACACACTTCTGCATATTTTAGAGGCGTATACAGAGCTGTATCTGGCGGACCATTTTTATAAAGTAGGCGACTCCATCCGTAATATTTTGATAAGATTTAAAAGCAAAATTTACAATCCTGACAAAAAAATCTTCAACGTATTCTTTGACGAATACTATAATTCCTTAATCGACCTTGAATCCTTTGGCCACGACATCGAGGCGTCATGGCTCATTGACAGAGCGTGTCAGGCTATTAACGACGCCGGTTATCAAAAGGAGATGCAAAAGATAATAAAAGGACTTGCAGAAAGCGCCTGCAAAAACGGTATGGATTGGTCTTTATCCGCCATTAATAACGAATGTGAAAAAAATATAGTTGACACAAAGAAGGTCTGGTGGGTGCAGGCTGAGGCAGTAACCGGATTTTTCAATATATATCAGAAATATCCCGATGGGGAAAAATATTTGAAAAATGCAGAAGATGTCTGGCGCTTTATTCAGGAATATGTAATTGATAAGAACACCGGCGAGTGGATTGAGAATATTGAAGACGTTACATCTATAGACACCGACCAAGCCCTTGTTCACCATTGGAAATGCCCATACCACAACGGACGCATGTGTATAGAGATGATAAAGAGATTATCAGCGCTTTGTATTAGAGGAGGAGAAAGTAATGCAGAAACCGGTAAATAAAAACGCAACAAGGAACGCAGCCAAGCTTCTTGCTTATCTGGAATCCGTAGCGGGAGAAAAAATTATAACAGGACAGCATACCCAGACGGTTCCTATGGAGGAGATAACATATATAAAGGAGACTACCGGAAAACTGCCTAAACTCAGGGGATTTGAGCTTCTCGCCTACTCTCCTAATATAAACTATAAGGATTCCGGTGAGGAATGTCTTAAAGAGGTATATGAAAACCAAAACACTTTAGAACAGGCTTTACAGTTTGCAAAACAAAGCGATTCGATTATCACCTTTTCTTTTCACTGGTTCTCTCCCATCGGCGGAAAAGATAAAAGCTTTTATACGGAAAATACTGATTTTAATCCGGAAAATGTATTAACCGAAGGAACAGCAGAACGAGAAGCGTTTTTTAGCGACATGTCCGCTATTGCAGAGCATTTAAGACCATTTTGCGACTTAGATATTCCTATTCTATGGCGGCCTTTCCATGAAGCTGACGGTGAATGGTTCTGGTGGGGCTCAAAGGGGCCAAAAGTAGCGGCTGAGCTGTACAAATTAATGTTTGACTACTTTGTAAATACATGTCGTCTTGACAATCTGTTATGGGTTTGGAACTGCAGGCTTTCAGAAGGGTATCCCGGAGACGATTATGTGGACGTCGTATCTGTCGATATCTATCTTCCTGAATACAAAAGGACTGATTATAAAGAGGAATATATTGAATTGACAGCCGCCACCTCAAAAAATAAGGTAGCGGCGCTTGCAGAGATAGGATATCTTCCCGATATTGATATGCTAAAGGAATCACGCGTTCCATGGGCATACTATATGGCATGGTCAAAAGAATTCTGTATCGGCGAGCAGTATAACTCAAAAGAAAATCTTAAAAATGTTTACAACAGCAGTTACTCCATAACTGAGTAGATATAATCTACTCATAGGAAGCCTTAAGCGAAGCGGCAGTCACTTTGATATTATCAAGCCTTCCTTTTGGTATTCTTCCATAGATAGTAACGCTATCGCCATTGCCCATCAAATGGAAATAATTATCCGACCAGCGTACAGCCTCATCCTCCTGCCCCTCCTGTTTTTCAACATCAACATTTACAAAAAATGCCGCTCGGTCGGAGGAGAGCGTTACTGCTATTACTGCATACTCCTCCTCTGTAACTCTCCTTCTCTCATAATAGCTTATCGGCGGAAGAAACGCCTTATCTTCTCCATTAATAACCATCTTAGGCATAGACAAATCATCTGCTGCGTATCCGGTAATCTCCTGCACTTTAACATCAATTCTGCTATCCGGCAGTTCCAAATGTTTATATGGCTTAAAGAAATACACCTGCCGCTTAAAAACCGCATTTTCCTCCTGCTTAAGTTTTACAGGAATATAACAGGCTTCCAAAAACACCTCCGATTCCCGCCCCTTAACAATTTCCGTTACGTCAAATGGGGGAAGCGACGCAACATCAAATGCCGGAACGCTAAGTTCTCCTGAATAAGTCTTTATAATCTGCCCATCCATTGTGCGAAGCTTAATTTCCACTGTTCTTACCGCTTCCTGCGGAGTTTCATTCTGAATATACGCTTTGACAATAGTACCATTGCATTCAACCGTTCCTGAAACATCACAGTAAAATTCCTTTGCCATATAATGAAGCGCCTTATATCTGCCATAATAATCAATGCTTGACCATGAAGCTACAGGCCAGTTGTCATTTAACTGCCAGTAAAGAGCTCCCATACATTCTCCCCGATGACGTCTCCAATGGTCGACGCCCGTTTTCATAGCGATTCCCTGCATAATCTGGCTGACATATGCAAGGCTGTTGAGATTTTTCGGGTATCTGAAATTGTCCGATATATATTTTAATATCTTTCCGTTTGCCACGCCATTTTTCTGGTGGCTCTCCATAACTTCACTGAAAATGTTCCTGTCATCTGGCAGCGTAAAACTCTCGATGGTTCTGCGCTCAGGAAATGACTGGAATCCAAACTCTGAACAGAAACGAAAATTATGATTTTCATAATCAGAAAATGGTTTTTCCCCATGCCATACCTCCCAGTAATGGCAATCTCCGACGCCATCAGTTAAAAGGTCCTTAAAGCCTCCGCCTCCGGACGGGGAGGATGGCCAGTAAAATGTATCAGGAGCCTCCTCTGCCGCCACGTCTGCAATAATATGTTCAAAAATATCTATATAATCCTTTTTTAGCGCAGCCGAGTGATTACGGTATCCATCCCAGTGTATCCATGCATATTCCATCTCGTTGTTGCCGCACCAGAGCGCAAGACTGGCATGGTGGCGAAGCCTTGAAATATTGTATCGGCACTCGGCTATAATATTTTCCTTAAAATGCTCCGTCAGCTCATAAATATTGCAGGCAAACATAAAATCCTGCCATACTAAAATTCCCATTTCATCGCAGGCGTCATAGAAATCCTCAGACGGATAGTATCCGCCTCCCCATACTCTAAGGCAGTTAAAGCCCGCCCATGCAGAGGACGCCACCATATCGCGAATCTGTTCGCTTGTAATTCTGGAATAAATACAGTCCTCTGGAATATAATCCGCTCCCTTTGCAAATATCCGAACGCCATTTACCGTAATCGCAAAATCCCTGCCATATTCATCCTCGCTTATAGATACGCCAATTGTTCTAAGGCCAATCCTTTTACTCACTTCGTCAAGCACATGTCCATCCTTTAAAAGCGCAGCCTTTACCGTATACAAAGGCTGTTCTCCACATCCGTTTGGCCACCACAGTCTGGGCTTTTCCACAACAAATTCACCGTCATTAAAGACTCCAAGTGTTATTAAATTTTCATCTAATATCTCATACCGCACTGTGATTCCGCTGTAGTCCTCATGTTCTTCATCCGCAAAACGCAGCTTGCTTTTCGCTTTCAAAAAAACCTTTCCTTCTCTATGCTCCTGCTGCAGTTTTACATCTGCAAAACGGGCAGTCTCAAAGCTTTCAATATAGATATCCCGCCAAATGCCCATATCCGGAAGCTGCGGGCCCCAATCCCATCCAAACATAGAGTGCGCCTTCCTGAGATACTGGCTCCCCTTCATTACGCCGGTACTTACATAATCAATCTGTTTTTCCGGCGACTCAGGCTTAACCTTCTCCACATATGTAATCGGGGAATAAAACTTAATCTTAATAGTATTTTTACCCTGCTTCAGCACGTCGCCGATATCCATTACATATTGCAAATGCATATTGTCCACGCTTTTTATCAACACATCATTTAAATAAATATCTGCAACTGTATCAATTCCGTCACATATAAGCTCTACCTTATTTTTACCATTTCTTAAAGTTTCCGCCTCGTATTCATATATAAATGTCCTCTCAAATATAAAATCCTCTCTCAGCATTTCACGAATCTCATACTCGTTCATTCTGTAAAAAGGATCCTTAATTAAACCATTATCAAGCATACCGGACAATACTGAACCCGGCGCCTTCATCCGGCATAACTCCTTTCCCTCACTGTTTAGCAAAGTCCATTCGCCATTCAAATTAAATCTGTTCATATTCCACTCCTCCATCTCTTAAATCTACTATTTCACACACCTTTAAAATACTATCCTGTACATGGAATCTTACGTCATAATGCATAAACTCCACCCCATAGCGCCTATTTGGATTATCCTGATATGATGGTCTTGGATCCTGCGCTAAAACCTTCAGCAAAGCCTTTTGCTTTTGCTTTGGAATTTTATTAATCAGTTCTTCACTACATTCAACCTTCAGTTCATAATCGTACACCTTCTCCGCAAATCCTGCCTTTGCATCTGGATGGCAGTCCGTATATGGCAGATAAGGCTTAATATCATAAATGGGGGTTTTATCCATCAAATCCACTCCGCTAACCCACAATACCGGTCCCTGCTCTGTTTCCAAATCAATTCTTTCCAGCCTTACAGACGACAGTCCGATATTATTGGGACGGAATGGCGACCTCGTGGCAAATACTCCCATCCTTTGATTGCCTCCAAGTCTTGGCGGCTTAACAGTAGCCGCAAAGTTATCTCGCTTCGCCTCGGAAAATTCCCATAAAAGCCATATATAACTAAATTCCTCAAGCCCTCTAAAAGCCTCGACACTCCTGTATTCCGGCTTAAATACAATCTTCCCCACAAGCTCTTCTACCAGCCCGCTTTGTCTTGGAATACCAAACTTGCTTGGAAAATCTGTATTGATATGCGCAATTATATCCATATGAAACCTCGCTTTAAATTTAATTTCACTATTGCCCTCTTTTTCCTTAGATTATTATAGCATTTTCTCTATGAAACTCAACAACTTACTATATTCGTACATATTTTACTATTCTGAAAAAATGTGCTAGAATACTTACATTCTAAGAGAATGTCTAAGCCTAAACAGAAAGTGAGAAATAACATGAAACAAAGAATATTAAGAATCCTGCTAATACTTGTTATAATCATTTGCGCCGCCACAGCAGTAAGCTTACTAAGCGCGCCGGATTTTGCACATTATGCAGAAAACGTCACCTCTATCAGGATTGAACAGGAGGATACATCCGCCATAATAACAAAAACAGACCAGATATCTGAAATACTTGGCAATATTAAAGACCATAAATTAAAATCCATGTCAAAGACAGACATCACATTTCCTTCCGACTGCATAAATATTCGATTTATGAATGGTAATCAGGAAATAATATTTCTTACAATTACAAAAAATAAGGAGCTCCCTTACTTAATAATTATCGAGGGCAAAAATTATACAATTCCCGATACCATGGAAGCATTTGACCAGTCAATTGATAAAGCGCTTTCTAAGGAGTAAACGACTCTTTAGTTAAATGCTTATGCGCCCCTGATATTATGTACTATTTTACTGATTACCCCTATCGGGCAAACCATGCTGCTTCAGGAAATCCACCCACAGGGGATAATACTCTGCTTTTAAATGAATACCATCCCATGTATATTTTTTCTTTACAAAACCATCTTTATCTGTCACTATAGGATTCATATCAATATAAAAACGCCTTAATCCGTCTGCTAAAGAAGCCGCCGCCACATTTTTGTCATTAATATTGGTGTTGTTATACACTTCATTTCCATTTGTATAATCTCTTGTCATATGCATAACGCCCATAATAAAAATATCCGCATTGGGCTGCAGTTGTTCTATCTTATCAAGATTTTTTGCATACTGCTTTTTATATTCCTTGGTAGTCTTAATTCCAAGCTCATTTATACCAACCATAACATAAATCTTGCCATACTGCTTCTCCTTAAGAGCCTCATTAACAGTAACTCTTTGCCCCCTTACCTTTGCAATCTTTTTAGTCATCATATCATATACTGTAAGGCCTTTTGAATAGTAAAAAGCGGCGTTGTCAAGTCCTGAATAATCCTTCAAGCCTTCTATCCTTGAATCTCCTATAAAAAGCGCATCATCAAAATATTCCTCCCCTACCTCAACATAAGTACAGCCTGTGGTTAAAGCTATCTTTCCCGGATCATCATAATACGGACAGTTCTCCTTGACCTTTTCGACTTTAATAAATTCTGTAGGATATCCCTCGTCTGCCAATGCAGCTTTGGAGGAGGCTAAAGCTGCATCCGAGGATGCATCGGCAGATACTACTACATTATTTCCCATGCTTTCTACAGTATCGCTGTCAGCGCCTTCAGGAGGTACTGAAGAATTACTCTCATCATTATATTCCTTCAGCAAAATTGAAGCAAATAAAGGATGGTCAACACCAATGTGAAATTGATATTTACCAATAAGAGTTGCCACAAGGGAAACAATCGAGAAAATAACCACACTGGCAACAATCATCACCACAAGCTTGCAGTCCCTAAACAGCCAATATGGATAAAACCTGCCATAATTATATTGTTCTTCTTCAAACTTAAGGTTGCGCTTTTTCATCCGCCCACCTCCTTACACGCCAAAGCTGCAGTTTCAAGCCTTAACCTCCTTAAAACCTAAAATACAGAAATGGATTACTTCCACCCTTAAGCAGCTCGTATACACATATCCAAAAAAGCGCAAGCAACAGCAGCTTGCATATTATATTTCTATGTAAAATCTTTAATAATCTCAACGGATACGGTGTACAGCAAATTATGCAAATAACCAAAAGCCATCCATATGTACCGGCAAGCTCAAAAAATTTGCCGGAATCTACAGGCATACTGCCTTCCATTCCTATACCAAACATTCTGCTTAAATATTTTATAAGCTCGTTTAAATTAGTAATATTAAAAATGGTCCATGAAACCGGAATAAGTACAAGCATATAAATATGCCCCAAAATGCGGCTCTTTTCCAATGGTTTAAGCAATAATACCTTTTCCGCCATAAGTATAACAAAAAAGAATACTCCCCATATGATAAAATTCCAGTTTGCTCCATGCCACAAGCCTGTTAAAACCCACACAACAAACAAATTAAATATCATTCTCGGTTTACCTTTGCGGTTACCTCCAAGAGGAATATACACATACTCCCTAAACCATCTTCCAAGAGTTATATGCCATTTCCTCCAAAATGAAGTGGCAGACTTCACACAATATGGATTATCAAAATTGGAGGGAAGATGAAACCCAAGAATTCTTCCCAAACCTACTGCCATAAGCGAATAGCCAAAAAAATCAAAGTAAATCTGCATGGAATATCCCCAAGAACCAAGCCATGCCATTGGCGTGTTAATTCCCAATACTCCCACTGTCTGTATATCATTCCACAGGCTTCCGATTTTATTTGCCAAAAGCACCTTATATGACAGTCCCATAATAAAAAGGCATGTACCCCATTCTATATAGCGGTAATTGACCTTTCTCTCCTTAAGATTCTCCTCCACCTCTTTAAAATTTACAATAGGCCCCGCAATAAGCTGCGGAAACATACTTACATATGTAGCAAAATTCAAAATACTGCCGCGCATCTCAACTCTTTTACAATATACGTCGGCAACATAGGATATTATCTGAAACGTATAAAAGCTTATTCCAAGAGGAAGAGTAAGAGACAATTCCGGCAAAAACTCCTTACCGAGCAAACTATTTATTGTATTTGCAAAAAAACCAAAATATTTAAACACAAAAAGCATAGAAATATCATAAGTAATCGCTATAACCATAAAAGGTTTTCCTTTACCCTGCCTCTCATCATTTGCAATAGCCATAGTTCTTGCAAGTATAAAATTGATATATATAGAAAATAGCATAAGCAAGACGTAAACAGGCTCTCCGTATGCATAGAAAAGCAGGCTCCCGCTAAGTAAAGTAACATTACGGTATTTATTGGGCGTTAAAAAATAACATATTAAAAAAATCGGTAAAAATCGAAACAAAAATTCAATGCTGGAAAATACCATAATGCGCCTCCCTCCTATAAACCTTTTGAAACTACATTTTAACACAAACCTTGCTTTTATTCTACATAATAAACTTATTTATTTGTGAAATCAGCTAAATGACGAAAGCGCTCTTTGCAATTTTGAAAAATCGGGAAAAGTGTACAAGCTATAAACAAAAGCAAAGCAGCAGATTTTTATATATTAACCTGCTGCTTTACTTTATTATATATAATTATAATATACTTTATTTCTAATAAAACTATGCCAGCTTAAAGAATGCAATCTCCTTCTCTAATGTATCTGACAGCGCAATCAAATCTCCGGCAGCATTGGCCAAAAGATTGATGGTAGCGTTTAACTCCTGCATAGAGGCGGCGGTTTCCTCTGTGGATGCTGCATTCTGCTGTGAAATGGCTGAAAGATTTGAAATTACATCCACAACCTTTCCTCTTGCCACATCGCATGTATCTGTCTGCGACTTAATGTCGCTTGCCTCTTCTCTTGAATGATTTATACCGTTCTGTACATTAGCGAACTGGCTCTTAGTCTGATTAAGCTTATCCTGCTGCTCATTTACAATACGGTCTACTTCTTCCATTACTGCAACAGTTGTCTCTGATTCCTTAAGCAGTGAATTAACAATGTCGGAAATCTTCTGTGCAGAACCATTTGACTGTTCTGCAAGCTTCTGAATCTCACTTGCAACAACTGCAAAGCCTCTGCCCTGCTCTCCCGCGCGAGCCGCCTCTATAGATGCATTTAACGAAAGCAAATTAGTTTCCTCTGCAATGGATGTAATTAATTGAATGGCCTCGCTAATCATATTGGCAGATTCATTTGTTGCCTTAATCTGTCCGCCTATACGCTTAATAGCATTCATTGTTTTGTCATTGGAATTACTAAGCTCAGCAATAATTACAGAGGAGGAATCTCCCGCTGTCTTCATATCTGCCGAAGTGGAGTCCAGCACAGAAACATTAGACACAATATGCTTAATTACATCACCCATATCGTCAATATTGATAGACGCCGCTTCAATCTCATCTGCCTGAGTAATAGCTCCTTTAGAGATATCCTCCATAGCCTGCCCAATCTCATCTGCTGTAGCGCTGGTCTGGTCTGCCATGCTGCTCAAATCCCTTCCGGAATTCATCAGAACATTAGCGGCTTCGTTAATCTTATTCATTACATCATACATTCTATCTCTTAGGTTATGTACCGCTCTGGATATATCTCCAAGCTCATCATTACGCGCAAGCAGCCAATCGTCAATATGAATGGTTAAATCTCCCTCTGCAAGCTTCGCTATTACATTGCCTGTACTAACAATAGATTTACGAATCCTTATTACGCAAAAAACTATGATAACAAGAGCTGCAACCGTTAGTATAAAAGATGTAATGATAATACTTGCAGTCTTTCTGCCTACGAAAGCTTTCACTTCTTTCTGCGGCTTTCCTGCAAAATACATTCCCACTATGCTTCCGTCCGAATTCTTCATTGGTGAATACAATGCATAATAAGGTTCGTCGTTAATTACGACGTCATATGATTCAAATTCTTTACCATCCTTAATAACTGTTTCATAAACCTCATCCGAACAATCCGTACCTACTATTCTTTCTCCGCTTGACTTATCTCTCAATGTAGTAGCCCTACGCGTCTTATCGTAAAATATAGTAACTGCCAAACCGCTTTTCTTCACCATCTTATCCATAGTTTCAGAAGCTGCGGTAATGTTATAAGCTCCCTTTAACAGATTGTTATCCGCATCCAGCGAATAATCGCCTTCATCCTGCGATTCCACAAACGTCTCAAAATTCTCAAGCTGAACAGCTAACGCCCGCATAACCTCCTGCTGCATTCCGCCTTTAATTGAATTAACTCCGACAATTGCAAGTACGATGGCAAGCACCAGCGCCGGCAATATTCCAATTAGGCCTATTCTTAAACCTAATGACGCTCTTAACCTCTTATTCATAATGTATACCTCCTTCAAGTTCATCAATATATAAATTGTACACTATATTTTTTAGTATACATTACCTTAACATCAATATCAACAAAAATTTTAACGTTTTTTTGTAATATACTCTCATATTTCATAAACAGGTTCATATTTCCCTCAAAACTGGCACTATTAAAAACTGTAAAACTGGCACTATTCATAATGCCACATTGTAGTATTATAGATTTAAAGATACATATGTAATAGCTATTATTAACTGCAATTGCAATTATATTTATAAATTAATTAAAGGAGAGATAACTATGTATAAAATGATGACGCCCGGCCCCACTATGGTTGCCGAAAATGTACGTATGGCAAGAAGCTTAGAGGTAGGAAACCCTGATTTTGACTTGGATTTTTTTGACTATTACAGAGATACCTGTAAGCTTTACAGCCGTCTGCTGCACACTGAAAATGAAAGCCTTATATTAAGCGGCGAGGGAATCTTAGGCTTAGAAGCTGCAATTGCTTCCCTAACGGAAACCGGAGACAGGGTACTTGTTTTAGATAATGGCGTGTTTGGCAAAGGTTTTGCAGACTTTGTAAAAATCTACGGAGGCAATCCGGTTCTTTATACCAAGGATTACCGGCACAGCCTTGACGCCGGCGAATTAAAGAAATATTTAGAACATGATTCTGATTTTAAATATGCCACTCTTGTCCACTGTGACACTCCCAGCGGTATGTTAAATGATATAGCTGCGCTATGCCCGCTTTTAAAGGAATTTGGCATTCTTACAGTAGTTGATTCTGTTTCCGGCATGTTCGGAAATGAAGTAAATGTGGACAAATCCCATATTGATATTCTATGCGGCGGCTCGCAAAAAGCCA
Organism: uncultured Lachnospiraceae bacterium; assembly: GCA_947626505.1. Taxonomy (GTDB): domain Bacteria; phylum Bacillota; class Clostridia; order Lachnospirales; family Lachnospiraceae; genus NC2004. The sequence continues at coordinate 11,864 of CANQSN010000011.1, read as the reverse complement.
TATCAGCTCCAATTGGCCTGACTATGGTAACATTAAGCAAGGATGCAAAACAGGCGATTGACAACCGCAGCTCTGATATTGCTTCCTTCTATGCTAATCTAAGCATGTTTAAGAATTACTATGAAAATAAATGGTTTCCTTACTCGATGCCTATAAGCGATATTTACGGACTCCGTCAGGCGCTCGAAAACATTTCTAACGACTCTGATTTTCTTAACCGCCATGCAAGAATAGCTGAAAAAACGCGAAACGCCCTGCTTAACTCAGGCCTCTCGCTCTATGCAGAAGACGGATATTCCGACACTGTAACCGTATTTTGTATACCTGAGGGAACTACTGCCGCCGACATTTTAAAGAAAATGCAGCAAGAACATGGTATTATGCTGGCCGGCTCATTTGACGTACTGGCGGGCGAAGTAATACGCATTGGCCATATGGGATTTAACTGTACAGAGGAAAACATGCTTGAAACATTTACCGCGCTGAACGACGTACTTAATGAGTTGAACGTTCCATTGAAGGAACCTTTAATCTGGAAATAATTACTATAAGAGCGTTCCTTTGCAAGCGTATTTTAATTGGGGTTTGTCACAATATTACATTTTCTGAATAAATTGTTAAAAACACTTGAATAATCTCCCTTATAAAATATATAATAGATTTGTGTATACTTGAATTTTATTACAAAATGCATATACATAATTTCAAAGGAAAAGGAGTGGGCTCATGGAGATTGAAAGGAACGCAATACTTATAGCAGATGACGCCGAGATTAACAGGGATTTGTTAAAATTAATTTTTGAGCAGCAGTTTAAAGTATATGAGGCTGCCGACGGAGAACAAACTATACGTCTTTTAGACGAGCATCATGATGAGATTTCTATGCTGTTTCTTGACCTTATCATGCCGGTCAAGACAGGTCTTGATGTAATGGAGTATATGCAGCAGAACAATTATATGGATACTATACCTGTTATCATGATTACAGGAGAGGCTACAGCCGAAACAGATTTAAAAGCATATGAATATGGCGCTTCCGATATTATATACAAGCCCTTTGAAGCAAAAATTATTATGCGGCGTGCCCTGAACATCATTGAGCTATTTGAAAGTAAACGAAACATGGAGAAACAGCTTGAAAAACGTACTAAACAGCTTATGGCAAGCAGAGAAAAGCTTGAAAAAAGCAATGAATTTCTTGTAAACGCTCTAAGCTCTGTCGTAGAATTCCGCAGCCTTGAGTCAGGAGAGCATATTAAGAGAGTTCGGTATTTTACCAGAATTTTTTTAAGTTATCTTAATAAATATTATCCTGAATATGGGCTTACAAAGGAACAGATTGACCTCATTGTAAACGCCTCCGCCCTGCATGACATAGGCAAGATTGCCATTCCCGACAGTATCTTGCTTAAACCCGCAAGGCTGACGGAGGAAGAATATGAGGAAATGAAAAAACATACTACATATGGCTGTGAGATTTTAGAGAATTTTCGTCAGGAGGACAGCGAGTTTTACAGGTACTGCTATGACATTTGCAGATATCACCATGAGCGTTATGATGGCAATGGCTACCCTGACGGGCTGTCTGGCGAAGATATTCCTATATGGGCTCAGGTGGTTTCCATCGTGGACGTATATGATGCTTTAGTAAGCAAACGCGTATACAAAACGCCTTATGCCACAGACGAGGCAATTCGCATGATTAACGACGGAGAATGCGGCGTGTTTTCACCCAAGATACTTGATTGTTTTAACATGGCAACGGATATTTTATTTGCATCCTCGGAAGCATTTTCCTATGTTGATTCTAATATGGTGGAAAACAGCATTAATATTCCTACATGACAAGCAATATACATTCAAGACTTAGCTGTAAGTCTTGGCGCAAACTTTAGTCCTGCTTTAGCAGACACTTTTCTACTGATACATAAGATTTAGTATTCAAAGCTAAAACATTAAAATCCACAGGTCAGACGACCTGTGGATTTTTAACTTGGCTTTCCGCCCGCTGATTACCTGCTTTTCATTAACGACTCGATTTCCGACCTTTCCGGCATCACCATAAGAGCTCCCTTTCTCGTAGTAATAATAGAAGCCCCCGCATTAGCAAATAAAAGAAGTTCCCTTAGCTGTTCCTTAGTTAAATCGTTTATGCCATGCTCAAGAATATATCCAAGCGCACAGCCCGTAAAGGTATCGCCGGCTCCTGTCGTTTCTATCGTATTTTCCTGAATAAAAGGCTTCTCCTCCACCATCCAGTCATGGTAATAAGCCCTGCTGCCTTCCTTACCCATTGTTAAAAAAATTAATGGGATATTATACTGAAGCTTAAGTTTTTCCATACCCTCGTCTAAATCCTCTATGCCGGTCAAAAATATAAGCTCATTATCTGATATCTTTAAAATATCACACTGCGATAAACCATATTCAATTTCCTGCTTTGCATGTTCTAAAGAATCCCAAAGCGGCTCCCTCAAATTAGGATCAAAAGATATTAATAAATGATTCTCTTTTGCCACAGCAAGAGCAAAACGAGTTGCAACGCAGTTATCCTCATGGGTAGAGGACAATGTACCAAAATGAAAAACCTTTCCTTTCTTTATTATATCCTCTGAAACCTCCTCTTTTTTCAGCATCATATCCGCTCCGGGGTTTCTGTAAAAAGAAAACTCCCTGTCGCCATCAGTCTTAGTATGCACAAATGCCAGCGTTGTAGGCGTACCGGCGTCCATAATTAAATTTGTTATATCCGTTCCGCTTTCCTGTACAGCCATCCTTAACTGCTGCCCAAAGGAATCCTGCCCAACCTTCCCAATAAAAGCTGTTTTTTTGCCAAGTCGGTTCAGCATGGCGAGCACATTACATGGAGCTCCGCCCGGATTGGCCTCAAGTAACGGATTACCCTGTACGCTCACTCCATTTTCCGTAAAATCAATTAATAATTCGCCTAATGCTACTACATCAAACACTCCCATTTTCTACTCCTTTGATATTCGTCTAATATGCTAAATGCCTCCGACATATCGTAATAATCAAGACTCGCTTGCAAATTTGTCGCAAGCTTTACGCCTGCTTTATAAGACGCGAATTTCTGTTATACTTTATATATTGTAACCATATTGAACTAATATATTTATAATATTTAATACAAAATCCAAAACTTGCAAACACTTTCCTATCCGAAGCTTTAGCGCAGCCCCGTTCGCTCGAATATCGTTTTAAACGCCTTTGGCGCCGGAGCCTCTATCACCCTGCCGGCAAGCTTTTCGAGAGGAAAATCATCAGGAAAATGAAGCTCCTTTGCATGAAGCATTTGGTAATGTATGCCATAGTCCTTCTGATACTGTTTATTTATTTTACTATCTCCATATTTACGATCACCGATAATCGGATGACCAATACTTGCCAGATGAATACGAATCTGATGTGTTTTACCGGTAATTAAATGCACTCGAAGCAATGATATATCGCCATTTGTTCTTACTACCTCATATTCCGTTTCTATCGGCACTCCAATTTCATCTGCAAACGCCTGCTTCTCCGACACAAGCTTAACTCTGTTTTTTTCTTCATTTTTGATAAGATAGCCCTGCAAATGCATATTTTGGCTTACTCTTCCACAGACGATTGCATAATAATACTTGCCTATGGTTCTCTCCTTAAGCGCCTTTGCCATTACCTGCAAGCCCCTTAAGGATGCGCCGCCAATCAACAGCCCTGTGGTATTACGGTCCAGACGGTTACAGACGGAGGGGGTAAAACTTTTCATGCTCTCCACACTAATTCTCCCTTGCTGCAATAAATAAGAAAGCAGGTATTCGTTCATGCTTATATCATCCTCTTTTGATTTTTGAGCTAATACTCCCTGCCATTTATTAAGCAGAACCACATCTTCATCCTCATATACGACTTGAAATTCCTTTGGAAGAACCGGAGCTAAAAAGCTATCCCTTCCGGTAAATTTCTCAAAGGTTTCGTCCGAAAAATATATTTGAATGGTATCCCCAAGCTTTAGAAGCTCGCGTCCCTCAGCCTTATTATTGTTCAGTTTAATGTTTTTTTTACGCAGCATTTTATAAAGAAAGCTTTTGGAACATCGGTGCAGCACCTTTGCCAAAAGCTTATCCATTCGTTGTCCTGCCTCATTTGCGCCTACAACAATTTCTTTCATATTACCTCCATTGCGCACATGTTTTGCTCTTTGCTACGATTGCTCATACCAGCCAAATCCATTGCGCCCATTTTCCTTCACTATATACAATGCGCTGTCCGCACCCGCCTGAAGGCTTTTAAGGTCGGAAGCGTCGGTTGGAAATACTGCCGCCCCGCAACTGAATGTAAGGACAAAATCTTGGCATTCCTCATCATCACTCGGCTTTATTGCAGCCGCCTTCTGCTGTAGAAGCTCAAGCTGACCGCTGATAACCTCCTTATCTCCATTTTGTACAAGGACGACAAACTCATCTCCACCGTACCTAGATACATACCCGTCGTTGCCGAAAATCTCCTGCAGCGCAGCGGAAAATTCTTTTAATATCTTGTCGCCCGCATCATGGCCGAATCTGTCGTTGACATGCTTGAAATAGTCAACGTCTATAAACAGCAGCGAAGCCTCGTTTTTGAGCGTTTTCCCAAGATACCCAAGATACTGGTCGGCTGTAAAATCAAATGCCCTTCGATTAAGAACCGACGTAAGAGGATCTTGTATAGATAGGTTTTCAAGTACTTTTTTCTCCCTCGCTTCACATCTGTGGGATACAATAAACATGATGATAGTAGCAATAAACAGTATTCCCAAGAATATAAGCACACTGAGCCTGAATTGCTGCATTGCTGAAGAAAGCGAGCTGCTCGGAATCCTTACAACAACATACCAACCGTACATAAAGTCTATTTTAGAGCAAACCTGCGTATAAGTTTTTCTGCCAATATTATATGTAACAGTTGCGGTTCTTTCGCCTTTGTTCATCTTGTCCTTCCATGCGACATAATCTTTCTGGTTATTGTCGTTAATCGGCTTTCTTAGAGAAATAAGCGCATTATCCCAAACGCCTATAAAATATCTGTTAGAGCCGGCGCACTGTATAATATTATCGGAAGACGCTTCCATAAGCCATATTTCCGAATCCTTAGTCAAAGATTCAACATAAGCCATATGCTGTATCTCCTCAAGCGGATATGTAAGGAACAAATAACCGTTCTTACCGCCATAATTATAATTCGTAAACAGCGTAAATACAGGCTGACCGGTTTTTCCCGAACGATATGGCGCTGAGATTGAAACCGGATTGGCAAGCTTTGCAATATCCAGCAGATTCCATTTTTCAAATTCCTCAAGCTCCGTCTTTGAAGCGTAAATGTTATCTTCTTCATCAATAAATCCCATGCTTACATAACCGCTGCCTTTGCCATTGCTGTTTGCTGACAGTATATCGTACAACTCCTGAAGGTCGGAATAATTGTGCGCGGATAATCCCGCCGCCATATTCACAACCGAGCTGGTCATGTAGCTGATAGAGCTGTTCATTTTTTCCGTTACAAGGCTGCAAATATCGCCCGTAAGCTTATTATCGTGTCTCTTAATCAGTCCGTTAAAGCTGACAAGAAGCACAATAACTCCAATGCCGCATATCGCAAGATATATAATCAACATTCTTATAAATGAAAAGTTTTTACCCAGTTCGTTTGGTAAAATCATATTCTTTTTCTTATTCATACAACACCTCAATTATGCTGAAGCGCTTCCTGCACTTCCTTCTGGTTTATAGTATCCTTGTTGACGACTACGACTCCCATGTCTACAAACTTTACATCAGTATGTTCTCCGCTTATTAGCTTTAGGGAAGTCTCAACTCCGGTGTAACTCATGTAATACTGCTTTTGAAGGATTGTTGCCGCCATATAATCACTATCAATAAGCTTGGCGATATCTTCAGAATAATCAAACCCCACCACAACAATATCCTTACGCCCATGCTTCTTGACAACTCTGGCAAATCCGCTTGTCGAGCTGTTATTAGTTCCGAATACGCCCCTTAACCTCGGATATTCCATCAGCTCCTCCGCACAATCCACAGCCTTGTCCAAAATACCATCATTACATTTGATATCCGGAATAATCTCCCATGCTTTCGGGGCATTGCTGCTCCAGTATTTGAAAAATCCTGCCAGTCGTTCACTGATTGTCTGCGAAGACGCCACTCCAAGCTGCAGTCCAATCTGTATGCTTTCACTGTCCGCTACGCCGCTTTTTTTCAGTTGGGAAATCATCTCCTTAGCCGCCTGCTGTCCGGCAATAAGGTTATCCGTCATATAGCAGATGTCGTAGCTGTCGGTATTTGCAATCGTGTCAAGCAGTATTATTGGCACTTCTTTTTTATAAGTTTCTTCGATTTTCTCTGAAAGCCGGACAGAATCATCCGGAGCAAGCATGATAGCATCCGCCCCTGCAGCTACAGCGTCGTCAAGCAACCGCTCCTGCCCTTTCCAGTCCGACTCAGCATAAGTTCCACTGTAATAGACATTGCAGTCAAAATCATCTCCGCCATCCTTAGCCCCTTCAATCATGACATTCCAATAACTGCTGTCGAGGTTTTTTACTATGAGGTATACATTTTTGCGTCCGTCCTCTACCGAATTGAGCGGCTTAAAATCAGGCGCCGCCAAAATGCTTTGTTCCTCGTTCATGCGTTTTGAACAGCCAAACAGCGATAGTAAACAAAGAATGCCTGTCAACACAACAACGATACGTTTCATTATATTACCCCTTTCTCCTAATATACGAATACATATTAATATATTATAGTTGCTTTTTCAAGTGTACTGCGCTTTTTTTCTTTATAAACCGCCCACCGCCTAAAAATAATGAGTTTCTAACGTCGTTAGTCTGCTTGTAATCCCACCGCTTTTACAATGCGATTTGTAATTCGCCTGTTTTTATCAAGTTTTTTCCAAAAATTTATCCATATAAATCAATTCTTCATATAAGATTGTCAAACAGGATTTATTTGATAAGAACAATGATTTTTGAAATGGTTTATTGTAATGCATATTTACCTTTAGAAGGATATATAATAATGACGTGACTGTATTGTTATAACAGGCGAGGGAAAAACCTTCGTCTGTTTTGTTACTATTATAACGTACAATTCTTATTTAATATATAAAATTAAAAACAGGTTGAAAAAATGTCACGAAAATTATATAATAATCGTGACAAAAATAAGGAGAGTGGTTTTATGGCAAGTGGCATATATACAGAAATAAAGAAGAGAATTGAATTGGCTGAAGCGGGAACGGTATTTTTAACATCAGATTTTACAGATATTGCGACAACAACAACTGTTAGAAAGTGTCTTGGAAGACAAGTTGAAGGAAAGAATATACGAAGAATTATGGATGGAGTGTATGAAAAGCCAGTATATAGTAAGTTACTTAAAGAGTATATTCCTGCAAATCCCGATACGATAGCATATGCTATTGCCAGAAGTTTTCGTTGGACCATTGCTCCATGCGGAGATGTGGCATTAAATAAGCTGGGACTATCTACACAGGTTCCGGTTGTTTGGTCATATATTAGTGACGGACCTTATAGAAAATTTTCATGGGACAATATTACGCTGTCTTTTAAGCATCGTGCAAACAGAGAGATTTCATTTATGTCTGAGACAACAACCTTGGTTATTGAGGCATTAAAGACATTAGGAAAAGAGCGGATTGACGACAATATTATACTAAGTTTGAAAAACAGATTGCCTGAAGAAGAGAAGAAAAAGATGTTAGAGGAGGCAACAGGTGTAAGCGAATGGATATATACAATAATCAGAAAGGTGTGTGCTGAATAATGAAAGAAGTTGCTAAATTACAGATAAAAGACAGAACTGAATTATTTCAAGCCACTGCAATTTCTATGGGAATGCAGCCTAATGTAATAGAGAAAGACTTTTGGGTGTGTTTTATGCTGGACCATCTGTTTCATGATTGTAAGTACAAGGATGCATTTGTTTTTAAAGGTGGTACAAGTTTATCTAAATCGTACCATGTTATCGAAAGGTTTTCCGAGGATATAGATTTGATTCTAGATTGGAGAAAAATTATTAATGACGAGATAAATCCTTGGGAAGAAAGGTCAAAGACTAAACAGGATATATTTAATAAGCAGATTAACGCTGAAGCGGCAAAATTCTATAAAGAGGAATTGGTTTCTCAGTTGAATTTAGAAATGAAAGAAAAACTGGGAAACGGAGAATGGATTTCAGTTGATACGGAAGATGAGATGGTGGTTAATTTTTATTATCCGCAGATATTTGAAGCAGAGTATCTGCGTTCCTGCGTAAAATTGGAAATTGGACCATTGGCAGAATGGATTCCGTCTCACGAGACAACAGTAACCTCGTTTGCAGCCGAAAAATATCCGGATATATTTTTGCAAAAAGGAACCTCTGTTCTGACTATAGATGTTGAAAGAACTTTCTGGGAAAAACTCACCATATTACATAAAATTGCAAACTTTCCGGATGGAAAAACATTGCCTGCAAGATATGCAAGACATTTATATGATGTCTATAATCTGGGTAATTCATGGGTGAAAGAGAGTGCATTTAAGCGAAAAGAGTTGTTAGAAAAAGATGTGGCATTTAAGCAGAAATTCTATTATGCCAAAGGTGCACATTATGAAACTGCAACATTGAGGAGTATTGAACTTCTGCCAAAAGAAGCGGTACTCAATGCGTTGAAAGAAGACTATCAGGCAATGAGGAATATGATATATGGAAATATACCAGAGTTTGAAGAGATGCTTGAGTTTCTTGAAAAGTTGCAGGAAGAGATTCATGGGTTGGAATAGCTGCGTTAAGCTTGCAAACCATGTGCGGCTTCCTAAACATTTTTCACATCTTTTTCAAAAGGTAAAATTAGCACTTGCATTTTTCTCCAAATCCTGTATCATAAACTTAATAGAACCCACCACGCCTCTGGTTTTCCATGCGCAACCCGGTGAGACTTTCATGGGATTTTCGAAAATTTTTCGAAAATCCCTTTTCCATCACTCATACTGCCTGCGTATTTCTATTTTTTTCTCCTTTCGAGTGCTGTTGCATATTAATCTCCATTCCGCTATCCTCTATTTCTTTAATCTTGGATTAGTTCAGTATCAACATCCTCTATAGTAGGTACAAATGGCGAAAGTATCCTGTCGTCATACTTTCTAACCTCCCCTCTTGATAATCTCAATATTTGAAACTCATTACAATGTGTTTCATCTTCATCATTATAAAGATATACCAAACCATAACTGCCTTTTGCAATTTTTCCAACTTCAGAAAAAAAATTTAAGTATTCCTTTACATCCGCAGAAAAATGATTTGTATATAATGAAAATTCTATATAATATTCCCCATTCGTCACTTTAATAGAAACATCAATATATCTTAATCCCTGTATTATTTGATTAAGATTTTGAATTACTCTATCATCATCTTCTTCGCATATTTCATAAGTTTCACTTATTGTAATCCAACTATGCAATTCTACCATTATATATTTCTCCTTATTACTTATTTGTAACCCCAAAAACTCTGTATCTATTATGTAATCAACACTTTATTTACTTGTATTTTGCAAAAATGGCGCTTGACAGTCCACAAAATCTTTAATAACAGGCTATAAACTAAAACTCTCTTACCAATCCCGTTCTCGGATGGCTTCCTCCGCATCAATAGGAATATCAAACCATTTCAGTACATAGCCTACATTTTCTCCTATGCAGTCGCGAGCCACCGTCTCAATTTCACTGCCATTTTCGTCAAATTCCTCTTGCAAGTCGTTAATGGCATAAACCATCTCGTCCAGCTTTTCTTGAATAACCTTTATATCTGTTTCGCCCGTCTCCAGCAGGTCAATGAAAAAACTCAACCGCCATGAACACTATAACACATTCATGGCGGTATTTCCCAAAATTCCTTTATCGAGTTACTTTTACATTTTTGGCAAGACCTTTTTTCTTGAACAGCTTCTTGTATGCCGCCAGTTTGCTGGCAGGTACTTTAATAGTTGTCTTACCGGTTATTCCCTTAAACGCATTTTTAGAAATGGTCTTTGACGTTAAATTCTTAGACTTAATCGTCAGCGTCTTTAATTTCTTACATCCGCTAAATGCGTTCTTACCAATCTTTTTTGCCTTAGCAGGCAGAGTAATCTTTGTCAGCGCAGCGCATCCTTTAAAGGCATTGTCGCCCACTGTCGTTACGTCCTTAGAAATCGTAACGGTCTTAAGTTTCTTACAGTTGGCAAATGCATTTTTACCAATTGATGTGATATTGCTGCCGACAGTTACCTTAGTTACAGTCTTGTTCCCCTTAAATGCATTATCTGCAATAGAGGTCACTTTATAAGTAATACCGTTCACTTCTATTGTATCGGGTATCTTAACCTGCTTTTCCTTCTTCGTTGTGGTTTTCTTATACGCTACTGTCGGATTCTCATTATCATCACTGGTAACTGTAAATTCTGCCTTTTCTCCGGTCTCCTGAGACGACAGCGTTGTTCCCTCCACAGAAGGCTGAGCTTCCGGCGGTACCTGAGTTGTAGTCTCCGGAGGCGTCTGCGGCGTCTCCTGCGCCTTTGGATTTACGGTAATTGATAGCGTTGTTTTCATTCCGAGATATTCAACTGTTACGCTTTTGTCTGTTGTTTTTAACGGTTCTGTCGGAGCGATTGTATATCCCTCTTGTACAAGTTCTTCATTTCCATCTTCATAGACTACCTTGACTGTCATGCCGGTGGAATCAAATGTTTCACCTTCCGTATAGACGGTCTTCGTTGGCGGAGTCGCCTGTAAAGACGACCGCTTGTTGATATCAACCGATAGGGTATTTTTATGAACCGGCACCTTATTATCTTGCTCCTCATCTGGTGCACCACCGTTTGCAGTTACTATAATGTCAAAGTCTTCCTTTGCCTGAGCGGTTATTTTTATCGGATAACCGATTATTTTATCATTTTCATCTTTGATTGCGTCACCCTTTATAATATAAGTAGATGTTACATCCGTCTCATCTTTATCTTTTAAAGCTGCTTTTACTTTCAGGCTGTCTATATCAACTGCATAAGGGTTATTATCAATATATGGCATTACATATACCGTATCAGTATTTCCCTCATCTACTTTTATAGTACGAATACGCGTATTTAGCGGCTCCGAATCAGCAGGACGTACCTTATCAGTAAAAAATTCTATCGTTTCAATATAAGGGTGTACACGAACACTTCCCTCACCCTCAACAGTAATCTCATAATCCTGTTGATAATAAGACATAATCTCTAATTCGCCATCTTTTAAATTCCATGTACAGTCATTATCTGTAATATCGTTCCATACAGGTTCCTCACCATCAGTTTCTGCTTCTGCGCGACTTGCCTTTATCGTAATTTTTTCCTTCGATTGTAGGCTGAGAGGCTTATATTCTATTTTCCCATTTTCGTCTCGCCCAATTTTACCGAACTTTAACGTCGTCGATTCCGGATATATTCCTTCAGGATAATGCATTACGTCTTCACCGCTGTATCGGTCTTCGCCATCCCATGTTACATATAAGCCGGACTGTTCGAAGAAACCGCTAATGCTGGCGTCAATATTTTCCGTTCGCATACCGTTTTCGTCTGCATAGCTCTTTGTTCCTTTTAATTCTAATTCAAATCCTCCTTTTGCAGAAAGAGCATCCTTAAATGTAATCTCATACCAGCCATCCTTAAGCTCCTTAACTGACATATATTCTGAATCGCCGCTTCCCGAATTCTCATCAAATTCAACTTCTGATGCTTCTTCATCCCAAGGCGTCAATTTATAACCACTCAATTTCATGTCG
>CANQSN010000010.1 GCA_947626505.1 uncultured Lachnospiraceae bacterium | reverse complement strand
CCCATTGAATTCAATGTGAAAAATAAGTCCTGAACTAAATCATAGCTTTTTCCCTTATATCGCTCCCTAAACTCACCTATCTCCTCTTTTGGCAAAATATCAAATACATTATTAATATTTTTCATAAATCTTTACAGGCACAAAATTTCTCCGCCTCTGGCATATGTAAATGCCGCCTCCTTTCTGATTTATTCATAATGTTTACTATATAATTTCTATAACTCTTACTGCCCGTATCATATCACTAACCATATTCTTATTTATAAACTAATATGCTTACGCTATCACAATACCAATATTGCTGCGCATTCATTCCTTATTAACTCTAAATTGGGGGCGGTGGCAAGACCGCCCTTGGCTTCTCTGGCTGATTTATTCAGCCTTTTCTTTCTTTGCCATGTCTCGTACTTCCGCAATGGCTTTTTTTACCTCCTCCATGTCCTTGCACGCCTCGAATTTATCGGCTACAAGATTCATGATTACTTCAAGCTGTTTATCTGTCATTTTTTCCATGCGTCCTCCTTCCTCAATCCGTTCCAGCCTTGTCGCTGTTCCGCTGGTAATTGTCAGCTCTTATCTCCCGACAATATTATAATAACATAAGTGCATTATATATGCTATTATAATATCAATAACAATGTGAAATATAGCAGAATTCTCTGTTTTTAGCAATTATCGGTTATACTTAATACTCTCCTTATTTAGCCATGCAACTAACTTCTCCATACCTTCCTCACTGTAAGGAAATGCTTCATAACACTTTTCCTCCTCGGGAGTTTTGTCAAATATGTAAGGTCCCCTCCATGTAACTGCTGTAAGCTTATATTGCGGATTATCCCCATCACCTTCACTTACCCTATAAACCCTGTAATACATTGCCTTATCACTGCCCATGAATGTGTTTTTCTTATAATAGTCAAGCACATATAAACTCTCTCTTAAAATCATAGTAAACTCCTTTTCAAGATTATCCTGCTAAAGCTCCGCTTACACAAAGCTGCCAAAAAAATAGATGTATAAGCAATAATCCCCCGCCTATACATCTATCCTAACCTTATAACATCTTAATAAAATAATTAACTTTCCTCGTTATACCATCTCGACTATCGTCTCGATGAGGGTTCTCGTCAAATGCCTGCCGACGCAAGCGTCGCCGGCACTTTCCTCGTTATACCATATCATACATAAGCTTTTTAATTACCTTCCAAGCCTTTCCACGAATATCGTCAGCTTCAAACATACTGAGGAAAGAATCCTTATCAAAACCTACCTCCATAAGGCGGTTAATCAAGTCGTTAATATAACTCTGAACATATTCTACGTGGTCTTTTGAGTTGTTGACCAGATAATCTCCAATATTGTTAATATAACTGATAACATTGCTTTCTAAAGTAGCCTTAGTACCTCCTCCTGTAGTCTCGTCTGATAGCTCGATTACCTTTCCTGTCTTTGTAACAATTACACGCTTGTTACCGGAAGCTGAGCTTGAAGGCTTAGGTGCAGACTTGGTTAATATCTGCTCAATGGCTTTAATTAGGTATGCAACTGAATAGGTACGCTCCTCCGGACTAGCGGCGCCGGTACCTTTATCTATATACTGATTCCACAGCCACTCTGACTTATAAACACAGTCAGCAACTTTATTGTTAGAAACAAGCTTTCTAAGCTCATCATTTCCGCCTCCGCCAAACTTAAATCCGCCTCCGCCAGATGACTGATACGCACTGGAAAGCACTATGCTTTCATATGTCTTAGCCAGTTGCTTCTCAATCTTCTTAGGATCATAGCCGCTGCTCATAACCTGAACCTTAGCCTGCTCCACACCATTCTTAACCATATCCTCAGCGGCCATAAATACAAGATGCTTCTGTCTATCCTCTAACATACTCTTAATCTCAAGATTTGTCTTATTCTTCTCAATAATGGAATCCTTACGAATCTTAAACGCCTTAATCTTCTCCCTTACGCTGAAAAGCCCCTTAAGCATACTTGGATTACCATTAATATAATTGCCAATCCAGTTAAGCTCAATAAACTGATGCTCAATCTTGTTAGACAACTCATATACATTATCGCCATTAAACAAAACATTCAAGGTGGTATAAAGCATATCTAAAATCTCATATTTTTCTTCCCATGAGCGGTTAGACATATCCTGATTAATCAACGCCTTAATACCGCATTCATAGAATACAAGATTGTATTCGTAAAGTCCCTCAAAAATATTGCTTTTATCTGCTAATGAGGAGCCTGTACCAAGCACCTGCATGTTTCTCTTCATTACAGGATCTTCCTCAATATACTTACATACCTTCTTTATAAATTGAGACACGTCTGTAATCAATCCATCAATACGACGGTTGTAAATCTCCTGCTTGGAAATAGCGGTAACAACTGCCCTGTTAAGAACATTGGTATTGCGCGTATTATCACAATTCCTAATCAAATCCTTAAAGCTTCCGTAAACCTTCATGTTGTCTACAGGAATATACTCTGCATTCAAGCCATAGAATTCAAACGCCTTATCATAATTAAGATTCTTTATATATTCGTTAAACATACCCATTGAAAACTGAATCTTGTAATCGTTGGCAACATCATCATCCTCAATCAGATAATCATAAAATACCTCCAAATTGTTAAGGTAAATCTCGGAATTGACATGATTACTCAAATCCATATCCATTACTACGCTTATTAAATCCAGATAACCCATAACCGCCTTATCAAAATTCTTCGGACGCTCGTCATCCTCCATAGCCTGATAATAGCAGTTAATCATCTGTGGAGCAACCCTCTCTCCAATCAGGCGCATTGCATCTTCAAAACGGTCTGACTGATAAAGATAAATAAGCCATACGCTATAACAGTAAATTCCCGGAACATCTATATCTCCATCAATGTCCGCCGGATCATGGTCGCCATAAATATGATGGTATAGCGGTTCAATCCAATCCTCAATATCATACTTATCCGCCTGCTTGATATGTATATTAACAAATTCCTGTAGCTTAAACAACCTCTCGGAATTCGCTTTAATATCCTCCGGTACATTCATCTGGGTAATATCAAACTCATTATCCTTAAGATAATCAATTACCAATGTATAAAAACCGTCTTCTAATTGTTCGTTCAAAAAATGAATAAAAAGACCTTTATTGCCTGACGCAGCGAGATTCATTAAACTATGGTCACTCTGCGACATGCTGACTGATAAACTATTCATTAAAATTCCTCCCTTAATATTCTTTAATACTAAAGCACATATAGAAACCTAAGAGCCATAATAATACATTCCCCCGCTATTCAAATGTCTCCTAAGCGCTTATTCTATATTCTAACACAACAAATCCTCAGTTTCAAGGTCAATATGCATTTTTCTCCATGTTTTCAACAAGTATATTTATTATAAATTAACAAAAATATTTTAAGAATAATTTCGTTTGTATATTTATTTGTGCAAAACATTTATATTTCACATTATATTTTGTACACTTATCACATACACATAGATACCCCATTAGTTATTTTTCCGATTTTTTAATTTTTTTCTTTTGGATACAATACCTCCAATACGTCCGGTCTCTCTGGACGTCAAAGATTTCCATCCATTTTCGCAAACCTTGTCATATAACCCAAGTTCCATTGCCACCTCGTATTTAAGCTTCTCCTCTTTTGATAAGTCCTCCATCCTAAAATCCTCCGGCGGGTTCTTCTTTGTTTTTGCCATAATCTATACCCCTCTCTATGGAAAATTGTACTATGAAGTATACCCCATTTACAACTTTTTAACCTTTTTAGGTTAAACATCTACAGTCTTACCCGTATAGAAGGAGTAAAGTACCATCCTCTCCACTCTGTTTTCAGTAATCTGCTCTATGGTATCCTTATAATACTCAAGCTGCTTTTCATATCTGCTCTTTAAATGCTCCATATCCTCTACCCTGTCAGTCTTATAATCCATAATAACAATATTGCCATTAAGATTTACATAATACCCATCTATAATTCCCTGAACAAGAATATGCTCGCCATCATCAGATGTAATCGGAATATCCATATCCCTAAGTACCTTTTCAGCCGGAAATCCTACTACAAACTGCGCCTCCTTATATAACTGTCCTCTTCTTGCGGCTTCACTCATTTCCTCAGCTAATCCGGTCTTAAAAAAGCTCTCTAATAAAGAAACCGGAAATAACCCCCTTACATTTTTGTAAGCTCTCTGCTCCATCTGCATTGCCACCCTGTCATATTCCTCCATGGAAAATCCCTTTGTAAAATCATACAGTTCCATAAAACGGTGCACAAGCGTTCCTCTTTCAGCTCCCGATACATCTTTAGAAGCCTTAATAAATCGTGGAAGCACATCGCTGACATCGTACTGCTCCTTATTCAAAGTATCGCTCAAATGTATATTATTCTGCTTAATCTGAGAAACCGAATATTTCATGACCTGCCCGCTCTGCCACTCCCAAGGGTATTCCCATAAAAGCTTTTGCTCAAGCTCACCTATTACGTCATCAGAAACATCTGGGATACTGTCCTCAATCATTTCCTTTTTAATCCCCTGTTCTAATAAATGCGACAAAAGCCTCTCCTTAACCTGCTGTTCTCTAAAAACCGAAATTGAAAAATCCGCTTTGTTATATTGTCCCTCATCAATAAAAAAATCCCTGCCTGCCATTTGACACAATGGCTTAAAGCTGCTATGGTGAACCAATGCCATTAAAATCCAATCCAAATAGCATTTAGCAGAAAGCACGTTGGAATAGCTGCATTCTTCAGGAGCTTTATTTAAAGCGCCAGTAAACTCTTTTATGCTGCCTGTTAAAATACATTTATCCTTAGCGCGTGTCATTGCTACATACAGTACCCTGAGTTCCTCTCCCAGCATATCCCTTAAAGTAAAAATCTTTATAACCTCTCTCATAATAGTAGTGTGGCGCGTTCTTAAGACGGGATCTATAAGCCTCGGCCCCAAGCCAAGACGGTCGTTAAGCAGAACATTTTCCCTGATATCCATCATATTAAATTGCTTTCCAAGCATACTTACAAATACTACAGGAAATTCTAAGCCCTTTGACTTGTGTATTGACATCAGTCTTACCACATTATCATTCTCGCTTAAAAGACTTGCCTCCCCAAAATCAACCTCATATTCTTTAAGCTGCTCAATATAGCGCACAAACTGGAACAAGCCGCGGAAATTTGTCTTCTCATAATCCTTAGCCTTCTGTATAAGCATATTCAGATTTGCAGCGCGCCGCTCTCCCGCCGGCAGCGCATTTATAAAATCATAATAACCGCTGTCATCATAAATAAGCTGCAGCAAATCACTGGCAGAAAGCTCTTTTGATTTTTCCCGATAAAATTCAAACCTGTCAATAAAGCGCGATACTTTATTCTTTAGATTATGCAAATCAATATTATATTCATCGGCGTTTTTTAACATTCTCCTAAAGTCCTCTGAATCCTCGTCCTGCTCGTCCTCAATCCAACCGTTCCAGTATGCTATTTTTTCATATAGCGAGCTAATCCCTTCTTCTCTTACCTCGCATTCTATATATGCCATCTCATTGGCGGATATCTGTCCAAAATAGTATCTAAGGCTTCCCGCCACCGCAATATCCTCCGTCGTATTATTAAGAGCCTTTAAGTAGCTTAAAATACCCTGAACCTCCGGTGTGGTAAAATACCCTTTGCTGCTTTCAATAAACGAAGGTATTCCCGCTTCCTGAAATACTCTCTGAAACTCTGCCGCCACAGAAGATGGTGAACGCATAAGCACTACTATATCTCTGAATTCCAACGGACGGTACCGACTGCATACCGGTCCCTCTAAGCTGTCATCCTTTACAAGCATATGATGCCCTTCTTCCATAAGCGAAAGAATCCTTTCCGCCACCATACCGGCTTCACCGGTAATCTTATCAATCTCCTTTTGTTCTTCCTCTGAATCCTCTCTTTCATCATAAATAAGCATTTCCGTTGAGTGTTCATAAAAAAATCCTTCGCCCGTCTTACCTTCCTCAAATACCGGCTCGCCATAGAACGCCCCCGTCTTTAGTGAAGCTGCTTTATCATATTCCACAGCCCCCACCGATTTATGCATTAAATGATAAAAAATATAATTTATACTTTCCAGTACATTAGATGAGCTTCTAAAGTTTCTGTCAAGCTCCACTCTGCACTCTTTTTCCGCCTGTCCTTCTTTATAGAGTGGAAAATGATTATATTTATCAACAAACAACTCCGGACACGCCATGCGGAAACGATAAATACTCTGCTTCATATCGCCCACCATAAACATATTACTATCTGAAACAGACCTTAAAATTTCCTCCTGCAAACGGTTGCTGTCCTGATACTCATCCACCATAATCTCTTTATATTCGCTTTTTATGGAATTTGCAACATCGCTTTGTGAAAATGTGCCATCTTCATTTAATACGGTAAGTATGTCAAGCGCCATATGCTCAATATCTGCAAAATCATAAGCGGACTGCTCTCTCTTTTTTTCCTCCAAAACATGGCGGAATTCAACGCTTAACTTAAGCAGCATTTCCATGTCGGGCGCAGCATATTTTACATCTGAAATGAGCTTTTCACTGTCTGTAGAAAAAAGCTCGCCTTTGATTTTTTTTGTAATTATATCCTTATACTTCTGGCGCAAAAATACCAGTTGCTCACCCGCCTC
Source organism: uncultured Lachnospiraceae bacterium (assembly GCA_947626505.1). Classification (GTDB taxonomy): domain Bacteria; phylum Bacillota; class Clostridia; order Lachnospirales; family Lachnospiraceae; genus NC2004. The sequence goes on along the minus strand of CANQSN010000010.1, from coordinate 39,102 downwards.
TTCTCCCATTTCCTTCTTGTATAATGTCGCAAACTTTTTATGCTCCGACAAACATTTATAAACAGCGTCATAAGCCTTTCTGCTGCTGTCCATTTTACAGCAATCTAATAAGCTGTCCGCCAGTTCTAAATCTGCTCTTAATGCGTCGTAAGCCTTTTCTCCTCCGCCATTGCTATCTGCAAATTCCATAGCCTTCAATATGCTGCGTCTTACATTGATAAGTATTTCCCTCGTATGCTCTAAAAGCCTTGCAAACCACTCGTCCATATCGTTTAAATTGTCAAGAGCTTCCTTAATCCACCGGTCGGGATTTGGATGCGACATCTGAAAATCATACAAGTTTAAAATCAGCTTTTCCAAAATGCGGTCGTCTCTGCCTGTGGCATAACACTCAACAAAATGAATAAACGCCTCATCCTCCCGCTTGTAATATTCCTCCAGAAGTTCATTAAGCGCCTCCTGCTTCCATATGGTAAGCTCACCCTCGTCTGCAATGCGGTAATTGGGATCTATTGAGATTTTCATAAAATATCGCTTAACAATATCCTTGCAAAAACTGTCAATTGTAGAAATGTGCGCCTGATGAACCAACGCCGCCTGCCTGCTTAAATAATCGTTAAGCTCGTCGTCCTCCTCATGTTTTTCCAGCTCATTATCAATGGCGCGCCCTATCCTCTCCCGCATTTCCGAAGCTGCCGCCTTTGTAAATGTCACAATCAAAAACCTGTCGATATCAATTCTCTCATTAAGCAGCCTGCTCATAATACGCTCTACTAAAACCCTCGTCTTACCTGAACCCGCAGCGGCGGAAACCAGTATATCAGCATTCCTTACATTGATTGCAGCAAGCTGCTCAGACGTCATTTCCGTCTTTGGCTCATTACTATTTTTTACATATTCATTCCATTCCTCTAAATCAAGCGCCTTATATCCTTCATATTGCTTCACTCTGTATCACCCGCCTTAAAATCATTAATATCTTTAACAGTCAATATTCTTGCATTTTCATTTTTCTTCAAATCTACATGGCACACCTCTTTATATTGACAGTATTCGCAGGAAGCTGAATTTTTGTATATGTAAGGCGAGATGCCCACATCGCCTGAAAGCATTGAAGTACCAAGCCTTACAATCTCACTCTCCGTATGGGATATAAGCATGTCAAGCTCCTTGCTTGAATTACATTTGCTGTTTGCATATAAGCCTCCGTCTTTCTTTGTCTTAACGCTGACGCTTTCATACTGATACGCGCCCTCAGGGTGATGCTCCAAATGAGACAAAACCGCTTCTTCACTGCTTAAAAGCCCATTCATGCAAAAATTCTTCTTTGTTTCCTGCTGCACCTTATCAAGCAGCTCCTTCCTCTGTTCTTCCTCCTCTACGCCATATAGCGTTCTGTCATAATCCATAACCGGATCCTGAATGTGATAGTAAAGAGCCGCCGCTGCCACCCTCTCTCCATTCTGAGGATAATATTTTTTTGCAACCATCATATATGTAAGCAACTGAAGCTGAAGCCCATAATACACCTTTGTCAAATCCAATGTGTTGTTACCGGTCTTATAATCAAGAATCTTAAGATATACCTTATTGGGCAGTTCGCTTGTATCCCTAAACAAATCCAGCCGGTCAATAACGCCCATAAGCTCCATTTTCACATTTTCCCCAATCTGATATACCGGACCGTCAATATCTCCTCCCGCTCCAAAAGAAAGCTCGAATTCCTGCGGAACAAAATCTCCAAGCTGCAAATGCCGGCATATAACCTTAATTGTCCGTTTTGCCATTCTGTCTACCGTATTAAGCATGTAAGCGCTTCTTGCTCCCTCCTCGCTAAGTTCATCATACCCTTCCTCGTCAAGAGCCTGCTCAACTGCCTCCATTGTATATTGCGCAATTTCCTTATCTGTAAGCTTTGAATATTCAATGCCCTTAAGCTTCATATTGCGCCCAAAAAGCTCCATTATCCTGTGCAAAATATTACCGAAATCCATACTCTGGAAAGTGTAACGCTCCCTCTCCTTAAGCTTAAGCCCATATTGCAAAAAATGAGAAAAAGCGCAGCCTGCATACCTTTCAAGACGCGTTATGCTTGCGTAAAGTTTTTCGCCAAACAAACGCACCGCAAGCTCTCTGGCAATTGGCTCCTCTGTATTTTTGTAGGAATAGCCCTGCTGCATACGTACAAGTATGTTACGGTATGCTTTTTCCTTTTTGCACAGATTATAAAGTGCAAAAAAAGTATCTGCATCCTGAAGCTTTCCCATCCTTATATATTCCCTTGACTTATTCACCAAATACGGATAAATAGTTTGCTCATTTACAAGATAAATCTCCTGCTCCCTGCTCTCTGTTTTAAGCTTTGGAAATATCCTTAAAAGAGTGGAAATGAGATATGCCGGTCTAAGGCTTCCTCCGCTTGAATCAACTCTGGCGCAGCTTACATAAAGCCTTTGCGATGGTTTTGTAAGCGCAAGATACAGATAAAATTGCTCATCATAGGCGCTGTCCTTGTAATTAGGCGCCAGCTCAATCCCTGAACCCTCAAGCTTCAAACGGTCCTGATCAGATAAAAGATTAGGCGACGCGCTATTTACCGGCAGATTATTATCATTTACGCCTAAAATAAACAATACCTTAACAGTATTCAAACGGGTTCTCATTATGTCCCCCACAATTACCTGATCCATAGTAGCGGGCACCGCCCCTATAGAGAATTCAGAAAGCCCTGCATCCAGAATAGAGCAAAGCTCCTGATTGCTGATATTTTCCTCCTCGCCTAATATATCATTGCACTTGTCTAACAGTTCTATTATGGCAGGATAAATGCTTCTCCATGTCCTTGCCATAACATAATCCCCGTCATTTTCATAATCGTCCGCCTTTAATGAAAGCTTTTGCTCATATTTATTTGTAACCATGTATTTATATATGGCAACCATCTTATCATGCACATTCCTGCCATAGCGTATTGCCTGATACAAGGGCATAAGGTTATTAATTACCTTTTTTCGAATATTGTTTATTTCTTTTATATACTCCTTCTGCTTTCTTCTCTGCTCATCACGCTTTTTCTTATTTTTTTCTCTAAGCCAGTAGCTTTTTGGCAAACGCTTAAAGCCATTTTGCCACATATGCAATCCAACTGTATTTGTTGCAAGAATATAATTATCAAGCTCCTCAGCTTCGCTTCTGGAAATACCGCACACGCCGGTATTCAAATAGCGCATTATACGGTCGTAAGTAAATCCGCCATCGCCTTTACAGCAAATAGCAAGCGCCGCCCTTAACGACTCCACATAAGGGTGGTTTAACACCTTGTTAGTCTGATCCATAAAATGGGGAATATCGTATTGGGAAAATATGTGGTCGCACAAATCCTTGTATTCTTCTTCATTTGCGCTTATAACACCAATCTCCCGATAACGCAGCCCCTGTTCCCTAACGAGCCGGCATATTTCATTTGCCACCCCATGTACCTCTGTGCGAGTGCTTTTTGCCTGCCATAAAAATATATTTTCAACCTCATCCCCATACTGCCTTTTATGTCTTCGGAACAAGCTTGCCTCAAGGAAAGCAAGATCCGCCTTACCCTTATAGCGAACCTTTTCAGGCTCAAACAGCGTTGTATAGGATACTTCAGAAGCTTCACCAAGTTCACTGCGGCATTTGTTCAGCCTAAGAAGCGTATCTCGGCTTAAGGAAAATACATCCTTTATATATTTTTTTCCGTAAAACGACTGTTTGTCCATCGTAATTGTAAATACGCACTTTTTGCCAAGCCTCATAAGGCAGGAAATCAGTTTGTATTGATTTGGAGTAAATCCGGTGTATCCGTCAAAATAAAACGCTGCATTTTTTAGAAGCCCGGACTGTTCTGAAACCTCACAAAGTATATCAAGAAGCTGTTCTGAAACACTGTACCTTGTTCCTAAAGCCTTTGTAAAGCTCTTGTAAATAATATATATGTCGTTAAGCTTACAGGATAAAAAATCGTCGTCCTCTGCCGCCTTAATCAGTTCGTCAAGCTCTCCTTCATGAATCTCATACTGGTAAAATTCCGAAAGCACCGACTTCGCCTGATCAATAAATCCATCCTTATCCTTCATATTTTTATATACTGAAAGTTCATCGTTGACCTCTCCCAATACTTTGCGCAGCATCATGCTCTTTCCATGATCCTCCAAAACCGTTTTTATATCTGTATCAAGTTCATTAAAAATGCGGTAGCCAAGCCTTGCAAAGCTCACTATGTCAATATTTAACGTACCGTTGCCTTTAGTCTTTTCCACTATATCCTTTTGCGCCTGAAGGGTAAATTGCTCAGGAACCACTAAGAAATAATTATCGTTTAGATTTTTCTGCGCCTCTTTTGTAAGCATTTCGTATAACCTTGTCGTCTTACCGCTGCCGCTATTCCCCAAAATAATGTGTAATTCTGAACCCATAGCATCCTCCTTAAAGAATATAGAATTTCCTATATCTTATCAAAAAAATGCATTTCCATCAATCCGGCGCAAATCAGCAAAACAATTTTTGCATATTTTCATTTACTAATCATATATTGTAATAATAATAATTAGGAGGATGCTATGGAAAACAAAACAAAAATCGTTCTATTTGAGACTAAGGAATTAATATATACGGGTATATTTGTAATATTGGGAATTTTGCTGATTATCGTTCTAATTAGCATGTTTCATGGACGTTCTTCAAAGAAGGACTCCGCAAAAGCCCTTTACGAACCAGGCACTTACTCCTCCACTATCGATATCGGGGAGTCCTCCTTTAATGTATGTGTCACCGTATCGGAAGATAAAATAGAAAATGTTGCATTTGATCAGATTAATGAAACTGTCACAACCATGTACCCTCTGCTGGGCACTGCTCTTGACAAAGTAAATGAACAAATTAGCGAAACCGGTTCCATTGATGATATCGCCTTTGAAACCGACTACCAATACACCGGAACCGTTGTGAAGCAGGCTATTTATTCCGCCCTGAAAAAAGCAGAGAAATAAAAAAATTAAAAAGGGATTCCTGAAATTACTCCATATATAAGCTTTTGGAGCGATTACCGGGGAATCTCTTTTTTAATTAAACCTTCAATTACCATTGCACGATGCTTCCAAAGATGCCCTTCGACAACCTTTTTATACGCCTTTACTGCAACATTGTAAAGTTTGTAAGGCTTAGAAATCCAATCCTTTATCTTAGCGCTTAACATTTCCAAATGTGTTAAATCATAACCTACATACTCCTCTCCCTCTGCAAACTCTTCAGCAAGATACAGGCTTACGTCGCTAAAGCTCACGCTGCCATTTGCCATAGCATTTAAAATCCTGTCATGCAAGCCCTCCCTAAACCATGGCATAACATTAAGCGTAATCTTACTTTTCCCCATCTGCCTTAAGCATTCAAGTGAATCCACCCCGCCATGCAGAATAAGATTTTCCTTATGTTTAACCTCCATATTCTCATATCCGGCGCCATAAACATGAACCTTTACCCCATTTTCCACAAGGCTCCTCAATACGTTCTGCCGCTCATAAAACCGCAGATAAAGATCAATAAAATTCAAATGCTGAAAACACACTCTCCACTCTCCCTCTGTAAGCTGCCCCATCTCACGAATACAGTGCCGCCTTGCCACATCGCTTAAAGAACGCTCAGGATGGTGCAAAAGTTCACTGATAATACCTCTGTAAAAATTCGTATACTCATCATTTATTCTTGTTATATAAGCCTCATATTCTGAAAGCGCGTTATAGTTACCAACAAATAATACGTCCACCGGCCGGTTATCAATCCACTCCTCCACACTGTTCTCTATGGGCTTCAATGTTGTACCCGCTAAGGGAAGAAATCCCGCCTCGTCAAACTCCGAATAATATTCCTTCATAAAACGCTGATGGTCCCTGTCAATGCTGATATGACGGTAATCCAAAGGAAGCTGCTCATACCTCTCGGCATAATACAGCGGATGATCCACAACCATATTATACACAGGTATATGATACTGCTCCCACAAATAACCAAGCTGCTCATCATATACGCCTTTCTCACCTGAAAGCCCTAAAAAATTAAATGTAAACAAATATGTATCGCCGGTTTTAATAAACCGGCGAAGCCTCCTTGCACATTCCTTTTCATTTTCTAAATCATACCAGAATATATTAAAGCCCTTCTCATAAAAATACTGTGCAATCTGTTCACTAAAAAATGTAAGCGTTTCAACGCCGCCGCGAAACATAATTAATTTTGACATTTTTCTCCTCATTGCATAAAAACAGTATGCTAACCAATCACCTGCTGCATATCATACATTCCTGCTTTTTTACCTTTAAGAAACTTGCCCGCCTGAACAGCGCCTTTGGCAAATACTGCCTTGGAGTATGCTGTATGCTTAAACTCAATAACTTCATCCGTACCGGCAAAAATAATTTCATGCTCTCCAACAATTGTTCCTCCCCGCACTGCAGAAAGCCCAATCTCCTTTTTAGGGCGTTTCTCCCTACGCTCACTGCGGTCATAACAATACTCATAGCTGTTATCAAGCGTTTCATTAATGGAATCTGCCAATGCCAAAGCTGTACCTGATGGTGCATCAACCTTTTTATTGTGATGCCTCTCCACAATCTCAATATCAAAACCGGCATTTGCAAACACCTCAGCCGCCGTCTTAACCATCTTAAGCAGTGTATTAATTCCAAGCGACATGTTAGCAGAACGCAAAACTGCCACCTTCTTACTTGCCTCCTCTACATGCTTAAGCTGCTCCTCACTAAGCCCTGTAGTACATAACACTACCGGAATCTGACGTTCAATGGCATATTCCAGCAAATCATCCACTGCAGCAGCCGCTGCAAAATCTATAATGGCGTCAGCATTCACATCACAGTCATAGATATTAGTAAATACCGGATATGCATTATCCCTGCTGTCGTCAATATCAATTCCCGCCACAATCTCAGCCTGCTCATCCTCACTTACAATATCTGTAATTACCTGCCCCATATGACCGTTACAGCCATGCATAATGAACCTTGTCATTTGTCCATCTTCCTTTCCTTATTGTGATATTTACTCAAACTTTGCAATTACTAAATTACAGCTTTGCCTAAACAATATGTTATGACAGAGTATGTTCAAGCCGCCTATTTAAGTATTCCTGCGCCTCTCATTGCCTCTTCAAGACGCTTTACATTCTGCGGTTCCATCTCTGTAAGAGGACGCCTTAAAGTACCGCCGCAAAGTCCCATAAGTTCCACACCTTTCTTTACCGGAATAGGGTTCACCTCACAGAACAATGCATTGCACAGCTCCATCATAGAAAGCTGAATCTCCAATCCCTTCATGCGGTCTCCCTCTAAATACTCCATAACCATATCATGCGTCTGTCTTGGCGCAATATTACTCAAAACAGAAATAACGCCCTTTCCACCCAAAGACAAAAGCGGAATAACCTGATCGTCATTACCGGAATATATATCAATACATCCCTGAGCCAGTGAAGCAAGCTTAACCACCTGTGAAATATTGCCGCTGGCTTCCTTAATAGCCACAATATTTTTTACATTCTTTGCCAAATCTACAGCAGTTTCAGGCAGTATATTACACCCTGTGCGGCTCGGCACATTATAAAGAATTATAGGAAGGGATACGCTTTCTGCCACCATTGTAAAATGCTCCTTCAAGCCCTTCTGCGTCGCCTTATTATAATATGGCGTGACAACCAATAAGGCGTCCGCTCCTAACTTCTCAGCCTCCACTGATAAATAAATCGCAGTATCGGTGCAGTTAGAGCCGGTACCAGCCACAACCGGAACACGCTTATTTACATGGTTTACACAGGCTTTAATAACATCTAAATGCTCCTCGTGGGACATAGTTGCCGATTCACCGGTAGTCCCGCATATAATAATTGCGTCTGTTCCATTTTCAATCTGAAAATCAATTAAATCATTGAGCTTTTCAAAATCAATGTCGCCATTCTCTTTAAACGGAGTAACAATAGCTACGCCTGCACCTGTAAAAATTGCCATAATAATGACCTCCTTCAATTAATAAAAATAATAATGATTGCTTAATACCTTACATCTTTACAATAACAAAAAAGCCGGCATACGCTGCCGACCAATGTTACACTTACATCTGTTAGCAGCACTCCATCTATAATATATAGATGACAGTCATATGATTATTCATCATATGCCCAGGCAATATCACTTGGAGATAATATCCCTTCGGCATGTCTTCCTTTCAGATTACTTCCTTTGTTCTCCAAAACATCTGCAATCCTACTGATAATTCATGCACCTCTACTATAAAAATTAAACTATACTTATAATACGCTTGATTATAAGCATTGTCAACCATATTTAAGCTCATTTTTCTATATTGGTTATTCCTTTTCATCTGTCATCTTAATTGTGGTGATTTTGAAAACGTCGCTGACATAGGGAGTAAGCTCCACCGGCATATTCTGTCCGGTTAAAATAACCTCCATATCCTCATCCTTAGAGTCCAACAAACGAATTACATCCTGCATTTCTATAATGTGGTTATCCACCAGTCCAAGAATCTCATCCACCACAAGTAAATCACATTCGCCTGTCACCATAACCTTCTTTACATAATTCAGGCCATTACGAATATTAGAAGCTTCTTCCTGCTTTTCATCATCACTAAGCTCTGAATAATAAACCTCCTTTGTCTCAAAACGGAACAGTTTAATCTCCGGCTCCAGCCGCTTTAAACAGGAAAAATCATCTAAATTACTGCCTTTTAAAAACTGTACGATAATAACATCCTTACCCACACTGGCATACTTAATGCACAATCCAATTGCAGCATTGGATTTACCCCTGCCATCACCACAATATACCTGAACATGATTACTAGCCATCTTTTTCTCCTAACCTCATGCAAAAATAGATACCCAAATATGCAATAACCGGCATTACTACATCACCGATTATGCAAACCATGTTATTCTAGCATATATATTACCAAAATGCAAGCTACGGTAAAAAAGGGAGCATTGGCGCTCCCTTGTCTTAAAAAGTATTCTACTCCTCCTCGTCGCAACATTCAATTTTGCTAACTGAAATTTCGTATGCAACTCGGTTTATCACTGTCTCATCGCTCATTTTCTTCTGGTACTGGCGGCTCTGAATACGTCCCCATAAACGTATATGAGCTCCAACCTCCAAGCTGCCTGCAAACCTTGCATTCCGTCCCCAGCAAATACATGGAATATAATCTGATTTACCATAAGCGCGGTTTACTGCCAAAAGCAAATCAGCAATCTCCCTGCCAAGAGGCGTCATACGGTAAATTGGTTTTTTGCATATAAAACCGTCTAAATAAATTTGATTTGGCTTACTGTATTCCTCCTCATCCTCCATTTCGCGTACTTCTCTTGCAAACAATGATAAAATCAAACGATTCTTATAATCCTCGTGTTTGTTGTAAGAACGAAACTGACCTTTTACCTCTATACGTCGTCCAATCTGATTTTCTTTTACGTCAATGATACGTTCCGAAATCATAACCGGAATAATATCATAGGCATCAGACAAACGGTCTACTTTAAGATCTACATTGTAAAATCCCTCGCCATATAATTCATGGCTAAATGTAAATTCTGAAACAACCTCTCCTGCAACTACTGCCTGATTGTTTTGAAATACTCTCTCTGTCATTTTTAAATCTCCCTTCTGACTGTATCTTTCTATAAATTATTCTATATTATTATACCTATGCTAAAACCAATTGTTTTAGAAGAAAAAAATGTTGTTAGCAATTTATTACTATGGTTCTCCCGAGCCCCTTGGCAATCCGGTATAATCCATCAATTGGTCATACATTTTCTTTGCATACTCCTCTTGATTTTCCACATGAAGAATAAAATGCTGCTTAGGGGTTATAATATGGAGCAAATAGTAATCCATATCCTCTCCCACCTTTGATAACGTAACGCTGCTTATAGTGTCATAAGCGACTGTCAATTCCTTTTTATGTCCTTTTACCTTAAGCTCATCAGGCAAAATATAGTACGTTGTATCATACGCTGTAAAATTAAAAGACTGCATTACGTATGAACATCCTACGAACAAAAACACCGCAGCCACCATAATCAACAGTACGCTTCCCGCGCTCATCTGCTTTGACAGAGTACGGATAATAAATATTACCGCGCCTGCTGCAAAAACAACTCCTACAAAACGGACGCTAATCCTTGCAGTCCGTTTCCTCCTTGATGTAAATTCCATTTTTATCACCTCGTAAAATATTGTTGCACAACATAGTATCAAGGAAAATCCTTATCAACTATTAACAGTATATCAGAACAAATGATGAAATGCTATTAAAACTAATGTAAATATTTCGACATATTAAACGAAAATCCTCTAATTTCCAGCCTAAACTTGCCACAAAAATCTGTTTATGATATTATAGTAGGGTTGTAAACCGCTAATTTAATAGAATTGGTAATGAAGTCTGTATTAAGAAAGAAGGAATTAAAAATGAAAACAAAACGTGAAGATATTCGGAATATAGCAATTATCGCGCACGTTGACCATGGAAAAACTACCTTAGTAGATGAATTATTAAAGCAAAGCGGCGTTTTCCGCACAAATCAAGAGGTTGCTGAAAGAGTTATGGACTCCAACGACATTGAAAGAGAACGTGGAATCACCATTCTTTCCAAAAATACAGCCATTTTCTATAAAGATAAAAAAATTAATATTATCGACACTCCGGGACATGCAGATTTTGGCGGAGAAGTCGAGCGCGTCTTAAAAATGGTAGACGGTGTAATACTAGTGGTGGACGCCTTTGAAGGCGCCATGCCGCAGACAAAATTCGTACTGAAAAAGGCGCTGGAGCTGGAGCTGTCAGTTGTAGTCTGCATAAATAAAATAGACAGGCCGGAAGCAAGGCCCAATGAGGTTATCGACGAAGTGCTGGATTTGTTTATTGAGCTTGACGCCAATGAAGACCAACTTGATTGTCCGTTTATATTTGCCTCTGCAAAAGACGGAACTGCTTCATATTCCCCAGAAGAAGCCGGAACCGACATGCAGCCCTTATTTGAAACTATTATCAAATATATTCCAGCCCCGAACGGAGATAATGATGCTCCGCTTCAGACTTTAATAAGTACAATCGACTACAATGAATATGTGGGACGTATCGGCGTAGGTAAAATCAGCAATGGTACAATACGTGTAAATCAAGATGCGATTATCGTAAACCACCACGATCCGGATACTACATCTAAAGTACGTATTACCAAACTTTATGTATATGATGGACTTAATAAGGTAGAAGTACAGGAAGCAGGCGCAGGAGAAATTGTGGCTATTTCAGGCATTGCAGACCTCCATATCGGAGATACCATTTGTGATGTTGAGAGTCCCAATCCAATTCCCTTCCAGAAGATTTCAGAACCAACAATTGCAATGCATTTTATTGTAAATGACAGTCCCTTGGCCGGTCAGGAGGGAAAATACATTACAAGCCGCCATTTAAGGGACAGGCTTTTTCGCGAACTGAATACTGATGTTTCTTTAAGAGTGGAGGAGACTGAAACAACAGAAGCATTTAAGGTATCCGGCAGGGGCGAGCTGCATTTGTCTGTTTTGATTGAAAACATGCGCAGGGAGGGTTATGAATTTGCTGTCAGCAAAGCTGAGGTACTATATAAGGAGGACAAGCATGGTCAAAAGCTTGAGCCAATGGAGTTGGCTGTTATTGACGTTCCGGAGGAATTCTCCGGAAGTGTTATTCAGGAGCTTAGCCAGCGAAAGGGTGAGCTGCAGGGTATGGCGCCGGGGAATGGCGGTTACACCCGCCTTGAATTCCGTATTCCTGCAAGAGGGCTTATCGGGTACCGCGGACAATTCCTTACGGACACTAAAGGAAATGGTATATTAAATACAGAATTCGACGGATATGGCCTCTACAAAGGCGATATACAATACCGTAAACAGGGTTCGCTAATTGCATTTGAAAATGGCGAAAGCATAACCTATGGGCTGTTTAATGCCCAAGAGCGCGGAACTCTTTTTATCGGCCCTGGCGAACGCGTATATGGCGGTATGATTGTTGGACAATGCAACCGTCCTGAAGATATAGAGGTAAATGTCTGCAAGAAAAAACATTTAACCAACACCCGTTCTTCCGGTGCGGATGAAGCTTTGACATTGGTTCCTCCTAAAAAGCTTAGTTTGGAGCAATCTCTGGAATTTATTGATACTGACGAGCTTTTAGAGATTACTCCTAAAAATATCCGCATCCGCAAAAAAATACTTGATCCTACAGAAAGATACCGCAGCGCTAAAAAGAAGGCTAATTAAAATCTACATAAAAATAAGAGGCTATACGCCTCTTGTTTTTATGTGATTATATATTTTCCATCATGGCAAAAATAATAGCATTTCTTTCCTTCCTCTATCACCGCCTGTCCATTGGTGGACTCCATCAGCATTTTCTTTGTACGTTCAAGACTTGATATAGGTACATATAATGTAGCTTTAACAGAAGTCCCATATGAAATATCTGAAACATCAATATTCTCCTTTGCAAAAATATATTGAAGCTTGCCGATATCAGTATAATCAGCAGTAAGTTTAAGCTCCCTTCCCAGCTTCTGCACAACTTTAACAGAAGCCTCAATACCTGCCTTGGCAGCCGCCTGATAAGCCCGAACCAATCCTCCGGTTCCAAGCAGAACCCCTCCGAAATATCTTGTTACCACCACTAATACGTTATGTAATTGTGCTCCGGTAATAACCTCTAATATCGGCTTTCCCGCTGTTCCGGAAGGCTCGCCATCATCAGAGAAACGCAAAATCTCCTGACCGGTTCCAACACTGTATGCATAGCAGTTATGTCTGGCGTCCCAGTACTGTTTCTTTAATCCTTCAATCTCCTTTGCCGCCTCCTTTTCTGTCTGTACCGGAATTACTGTGGCAATAAAGCGGGACTTCTTTTCTACAATCTCCCCGCTGCCGCCTTCATATACAATGCATACTTCTTCCTTTTCCATAATAAACTTCCTTTTCTCATTTTCTTAATTTTACTAATCTAACAATATTTTGTCAATTCTTCTCATTTGTGTTATACTATGTAATAGTTTTTATCATATGGCGCTATACCGTATGAAATTTAACTTTTTTGTCAATGATTAAAGAAAGGAGGCGCTCTTAGTGAATTTTAATAAAAATGAAACATCAAAAAAAATTAAAAGCTTAGTTTCTAAACCACGCAAATACCATAAAAAATTTGTGATTTGGGCATTTCGTATTTCTCTGCTTATGGCGCTTGGGATATGCGTATGCATAATTGCAGCAGGACTTGGTGTTTTCCATGGAATTCTTGCAAGCGCCCCTGATATTGATAAAATTAACGTACTTCCAAGCGGTTTTTCTTCCATAATATACAATCAGGACGAAGTAGAGATTCAAAAGCTGTCTTCCTACGAATCCAACAGGGAGGAGGTCCCTTTGAAACAGATACCGGACAACCTCAAAAATGCATTTATTGCCATTGAGGATTCCCGTTTTTATGAACATAACGGAATTGACATAAAGGGAATTGTACGCGCCGGAGTGCAGGGTATTATTCACCATGATTTTTCACAGGGAGCGTCTACTATCACACAGCAGCTTCTTAAAAATAACGTTTTCGGCGTTGGTGGCGAAGATACGGATATTGAACGTGTGGAAAGAAAGATTAAGGAACAGTATCTGGCTATTGAACTGGAAAAGCGCATGTCAAAAGACGAGATTTTAGAGGCCTATTTAAATACAATTAATTTAGGCGAAGGGACACTGGGTGTACAGGCTGCCAGTAAAACATATTTTGACAAAGACGTATCCGACCTTACTCTTTCAGAATGTGCGGTTATTGCATCAATCACACAAAATCCCACTGCATATAATCCAATAAATAATCCGAACGACAACGCTACAAGACGTTCAATTACGTTACAATATATGCTGAATGATGGAATGATTACTAAGGAGGAATATGACCAGGCCATATCTGATGATGTGTACAGTCGTATTCAGGATTTAGAGCAAAAAAAATCAAAGAAAAACAACTCCTACTCCTACTTTGTAGATGCTCTGATTAATGATGTAGTTAAGGATTTGGAGAGAGAGCTTGGCTACAATGAAACTCAGGCATACAATGCTTTATACAGTGAAGGATTGCAGATTTACAGTACTCAGGATACCGATATTCAGAATATTTGCGACAACGCATTTAAGGATGAGTCCAATTTTGTTTCCGGAAGTTTTTCCTCTGTTTATGCATTATCATACCAGTTGTCCATTTTAACAACAACAGGGAAAACTGTCAATTACTCTGAAAATGACGTGGCAAAATATCTTGGCTACTCCTCTTCTGACGAAATGATGTTTACTACAAAAAAGGAGGGAAGAAAATCCGCCAAGGCTTTCCGTAATTCGGTAATGAAGGATAGCTATACAATATTGGGCGAGAATATAAGCCTTACTATTGAGCCTCAATTTTCCTATAGTATGATTGACCAAAAAAAAGGTTATGTGGTAGCGCTTGTAGGAGGGCGCGGAAAAAAATCCGGAAACCTTACATTAAACCGCTCCACTGATACAACAAAGCAGCCGGGCTCTACGTTTAAAGTTTTATCCACTTATGTTCCGGCGCTGGACATTGCCGGTTTATCTCTGGGTACTGCATATGACGACTGCCCTTATAATTATGAAAACAGCACAAAGCCTGTAAGCAACTACTATTCAGGCTATAGAGGACTTAACACTATTAGAGACGCCATACGAGATTCCATGAATGTAATCACTGCAAAATGCATGGCGGACGTAACTCCTCAGGTAGGCTACGATTACCTCACCAACATGGGGTTTACTACTCTGGTAAAAAAACAGACAGGCGATGATGGAACTGTTTATTCCGATATACAGCAATCCCTTTGTCTTGGAGGCATTACTCATGGCGTAACCAACCTTGAGCTTACTGCCGGATATGCTTCTATTGCCAATAAGGGAACATATAATAAGCCAATTTTATATACAAAGATACTTGACCATGATGGAAATGTATTAATTGAAAATACCCATTCCGGCACACGCGTCATGAAGAAAAGCACTGCATGGCTGTTGACAAATGCTATGAAGGATGTAGTATCACATGGAACCGGCACTTCTGCAAGGCTTTCTACACCTATGGCTGTCGCAGGCAAAACAGGGACAACAAGTAATGATTTTGACCACTGGTTTGTAGGCTTCACTCCATATTATACAGCAGGAATCTGGTGCGGTTATGATTCCAATAAGACATTTTTAACCGGTGGAATTGAGAAAAATCTTTGGGCTAAAATTATGAATGATGTAATCCTTTATAAAAAGCTTAAAATAAAGGATTTTGATTCGTGTGAGGGAATTACCACACGCTACATCTGCAAAAAAAGCGGTAAACTGGCAGTAAGCGGCTTATGCGACAGTGATCCCCGGGGCAGCATGGTACGTACAGAATATTTTGCCAGCGGCTCTGAACCAACTGAGAAATGCGACGTCCACACAAAGATAAGTGTTTGCACAGAATCTAATCTTCCGGCCGGCGATAACTGCCCTAAATCAAAAGTTAAAGAAAAGGTTTTCATTGTCCGGCCAAAGGACAGTGTTGGAACCACTGCGGATTCTGCTTATGAGCTTCCGGACGAGGATGCTACATGCGACGTACATGATGGCTCAACAAAACCTAAAGATACCAACTCACATAATAATAAATCAAATACTTCTTCTAAAGACAAAGAAAAGTCCCCTTCTTAGAGCTGCATTTTGCGGCTCTCTTTTTTTCCATTAATTTCTTTAAAAAAAATGAGTAATTCCAAATCTACTACACATACTAGCAAAAGAAATAAATACCATAAACTATAAAAGAAAGGATATTTTAAGTATGACTTCTATCCATAGTAATTCTAACAGTAAATGGAAAACCATATCATTTATAACAATATGGCTTATTCTTATTCTCACACTTATAGGCTGTATTATCTATAAAAACAAACAGGAAACCATCAGCACCACTTTAGCTAAAGCTTCAAACATAAACGCTGCTACTGTGTGCGGCAAATAATAACAAGAAAGCATGGGTGAGGACATTTTATGGAAAGCGTAAATCTTTATTTGAAAATAGAGCGAAGCAGCACAATTAACAATAATAACCTTAAGCTTAAAGATGTGGGAAATATATACTGCAACGATATGGATATTACCCACGCAGTGGAAAACATGACTATTGCTACCTTTCACAAGGACCTTGAAGTACGTCAGGTCATCACTGTATTAAAAGTAATAGAATTAATCCAAAATGAATATCCTAACGTCACTGTTATAAATCTCGGAGACCCCGAATTTATTGTAATACACAGAAATATAGATAAAAATTCAAAAAAACGAATTATATTGGAGAAGATAAAGATTATTTCTGTATGCCTTATATGTTTCTTTGGGGCTGCCTTTACAATTATGACATTTAATAATGATGTAGGGGTTGATGAAGTATTTTCTAAGTTATACGAATTATTTATGGACAGGAAGCCTAAAGGGAACACCATACTTCAGGTAGGCTATATTGCAGGGCTCACATTGGGAATGCTTATATTTTTTAATCACCTTTCAAAACACCGCTTCAGCGATGAACCTACTCCTTTAGAGGTAGAAATGCGGCTTCAGGAACGTGATGTAAATGATGCGACTGCTATAAGTGCAGGAAGAAATAATAAAATTATCGACGTGGACTAAGGAGGAATTTTTATGCTGAACCAGATACTTCTGTTTTTAATCTCTCTGGTTTGCGGTATTGCAGTTTCCGGCGGCTTTATAGCATTTATCATTTTAATCGGAATAATAACAGAGCTTGCGGGAAAAACCCACACTGGAGATAAAATACTTCTATATGAGGACATGATTATACTTGGTGTAACCACAGGAAACATAGTATTATTATACCATTTATCACTCCCATTTTCACAGGTCGGGATGGCTGTATTTGGTGTTTTTGCAGGAATTTTCACAGGATGTTTGGCTGGAGCATTAGCAGAAGTAGTGGATATTTTCCCTATTTTAAGCAGACGTCTTAATATACACAAAGGCTTACCATATTTAATTACAGCAATGGCACTGGGAAAGGGTTTTGGCACTTTCGTACAATGGTTTATATTAAAAAATTAAAAGGGGGAAAACTATATGAAAAAAGAACCTAGTAAAGATGCATATAACCAATATGTAGAGGAAATAACACCAAAGGCAAATGTTGCAATTAACTGTCTAAAAGCATTTATAACAGGCGGCGCTATATGTACGCTGGGACAGATTATTAAAAATACCGCCCTCTATTTCTTCCCCATCAGCGAGGTAAGCGCAGGCTTATGGGTTACAGTTATTTTAATTTTTCTAAGCGTACTGCTTACAGGACTTAATATATATCCTAGCATTGCCAACTGGGGCGGTGCGGGTGCATTGGTACCGATTACCGGATTTGCAAACTCCGTAGCAGCTCCTGCCATAGAATTTCAAAAAGAAGGACAGGTATTTGGAATAGGAGTTAAAATTTTCACCATAGCCGGTCCCGTTATTCTATATGGTATATTTTCCTCTTTTATTGCAGGAATATTATATTATATCGCAAGACTGATGGGCTGGATGGCATAGTAAGGAGGAAAAAATATGGTTTCAAAATTAAAAACCGGACCTTTAGGTTTACAGAGTATATATTTTAAAGACGCCCCGGGACTGCTATCGTGGGCGAGCATTGCCGGAAAAAAAGAGGGAGAAGGTCCCTTAGGAAGCTATTTCGATGAAATTATAGATGATGCTGCCTTTGGTCAGGACACATGGGAAGAAGGAGAAAGTGAATTTATGGAAGCTGCCTGCAAGCTGGCGCTGAAAAAGGCGGGACTTACCGCTAAGGATATACGCTACCTTTATGGAGGCGACCTCTTAGGACAGCTTATTGCTACAACCTTCGGAATAAAAAATATGGAAATTCCGTTTTTTGGTCTTTATGGCGCCTGTTCCACTATGGGGGAAGCGTTGTCTTTAGCCTCCATGTGCCTTGCAGGTGGATTTGCCGACAATGTTATTGCCACTGCCTCAAGCCATTTCGGTGGCGCTGAAAAAAATTTCCGTTTTCCATTGGAATATGGCAATCAGCGTCCGCCTTACTCCACTTGGACAGTAACAGGAAGCGGCGCCTTTGTTCTTTCACGCACTAAAGGGGATATTGTAATACGCGGAATTACAACTGGAAAAATTAAGGATTACGGAATTAAGGATAGTATGAATATGGGCGCGTCAATGGCTCCGGCTGCTGCCTCAACTATATATCAGCATTTTCAGGACTTTAGTTCCACTCCGGAAAATTATGACAGAATTTTCACTGGTGATTTAGGAAAGGTCGGCCAGGAGATTCTTCTTAAGCTGTTAGAAGAAAATAATCTGGATATCAGCAAGCAGCATCGTGACTGTGGAATTGAAATATTCAATCCTGATACGCAGAATACCGGCTGCGGAGGAAGCGGCTGCGGCTGTTCAGCAATTACCTTAGCTGGATATATTACAAAACAAATGCTTGAAGGAAGCTGGAAACGTGTGCTCTTTGTTCCAACAGGAGCGCTGCTTTCAACTGTCAGCTTCAACGAAGGACAATCAATTCCGGGTATTGCCCATGCTGTTTTATTTGAAACTAGGAAGCACCAATAGGAGGGAGATGAATAAAATGGATTATATTAAAGCTTTTATTATTGGTGGACTTATATGCGTATGCGCTCAGATTCTCATGGAAAAAACCAAAATGATGCCCGGACGAATTATGGTAACTCTGGTAATTACAGGCGTAGTATTAGGATTTTTGGGAGTATATGAACCATTTTTAGAATGGGCGGGATGCGGCGCCAGCGTACCCTTAACAGGATTCGGGTATGCACTATTTAAGGGCATGAAGCAAAGCGTTGCCTCAATGGGCCTGCTTGGGCTTTTTAACGGAGGCTTTGAGGCTGCTGCTGTAGGCTGTGGAGCTGCGCTTGTATTTGCCTATTTGTCCTCCCTTGTATTTCAGCCAAAGATGAAAAAATAAGACTGCAGCTTAAAAAGCGCTAATAAGCAAATACCATGGGATTTGCTTTTTATATATAAGGCGTCACTTTTGTGACGCCCTCTTTTTTACTGCCTCATTTTTTTTAACGCCCTTTTTTCAATGCGCGACACCTGTACCTGTGAAATGGACAAAAGACTGCCAATTTCCGTTTGCGTCTTGTCCTCATAATACCGCATTTTAATTACCTGCTGTTCCTCCACTGACAACTCCTTCATAAGCTGCTGAATCAATAATCGATTTTCTATCCTTAACTGCTCATTTTTTTC
Organism: uncultured Lachnospiraceae bacterium; assembly: GCA_947626505.1. GTDB lineage: Bacteria > Bacillota > Clostridia > Lachnospirales > Lachnospiraceae > NC2004. The sequence continues at coordinate 19,666 of CANQSN010000010.1, read as the reverse complement.
TGAAGGCAGTAACTCTGACACACTAACGCCATCTCCCTCCTGATTTGTCAATGTTCGGTCTATAGAGTCTACAATAGTATTTGCCTCTAGCGCCATAACAATTTCCTCTTGGCTTAATTCTGTTGCAACCGCAATCTCCTTTATGGTAGCCTCTCTCCCACACTTCTGGCGAATCACCTCAGAAGCTAGCTTTATACGGTACCCATCCTCCTTCAAAGACCGGCTTACCTTAACCATGCCATCATCCCTTAAGAAACGCTTTATCTCACCCATAATTAAAGGCACCGCATATGTACTTAATTTTACAGGTCTTTCCACATCAAAGTTATCAATTGCCTTTACCAAACCAATACATCCAATCTGAAACAAATCCTCAAGCTCCTGCCCGCGGTTTTGAAAACGTCTCGCAACACTCCATACAAGCCTTATATTGTCCTCTATTACCTTCTTTCGTGCATTTTCATCACCTTGTCTTGCTGCAATAAGCAAATCCAAGGTCTCACTCATGCTCCCTATTATCTCCTTTTTCTTCTCCAATTACTTTTGACATAACAATAGTTACCCCTTCGCTTTTAGATGATTTAACCTCTAAAGTATCCATAAATGCCTTCATAAAAGCAAATCCCATTCCTGAACGTTCAAGCTCCGGTTTAGAAGTATACATAGGCTCCATGGCAAGAGCTATATCCTCTATCCCAACTCCGTAATCCACAATGGTTACAGTAAGAAGGCGATTGCGATTTTCTAAAAACATATGTATTTTATTGCGTTCGTCTGCTTTGGGATATCCATGAATCACTGCATTTGTCACAGCCTCCGACACTGCTGTTTTTACGTCAGAAAGCTCCTCCATAGTGGGATCTAACGGTGTTAAAAATGCGCTTACAAGCATTCTTGCCAACTGTTCATTTTCGGCAATAGCCGGAAAATCCACGCTCAGCCTGTTATCCTTTACCGGCGGCAGCTCCGCTGCTTCTCCTTCATTTCTCCAAAATACCAATTGTCCCATGCTATTTCTCCTCCAATGCTTCGTCCACGTTTCTTGCAACTCTTAAAAGCTTATGCAGTCCGGAAATGTTTATAATGCGTTCAACAGCCGGTCCCACATGCACTGCGTATATCCTGCCATTAAGCCTCTTTACCTGCTTATAACGCCCCATAATCATTCCTATTCCGGAGCTGTCCATAAATGTTGTATCCTTAAAATCAAATATTACATTGTGTATCCTTGTACCTTCCAGATAAGTGTCGCTTAAAAGCCTAATCTGGTCAGCCATAAAATGGTCCAACTCCCCTTTAACCTTAATTACTAAAAAATTCTTTCTTATTTCAAACAACGGACTCACTGCCATACCTCCTAAAAAATCTATTTTTTGACAAAATAAAAGAAGGCATCTTAATATTAAATGCCTTCTTCTGTACCTAATCTGATATAACGATCATTAGCTTAATTCATTCAAATGTCCTTCTGCCTGTGAAGCTCTTCTGGAATCCGGAAACTTTGTCATAACCTGTTGATAATACTTCTTTGCCTCATCATCCTCATGCATATAATGGTAAGTACGCCCAAGATAGAATAACGCATTATCATTTTCTTCATCATACTCAACAGCCAATTTAAGCTGCTTTAACGCTTCTTCATAATTACCTGCCATCAAAGCTGAATATCCCCGATTATAATATTCAGTTGAAATTCCCGGCATAACGCTCGCATATAACTGATTATATAGCTTCTTGGCGTCCTTTGAATCCACTTTATCAATATCAACCTTAACCAAATACTCTGCGCATTTTTCCTTATCAGTATCTATGTAAGATTTTGCTGCATTTATAATATTTTCAAATACATTGCCGCTTGAAGATTCACCGGTTAATTTATTAAGCTCTGCTGTCAGTTGGTCAATACTGTCCTGCATTGAATCCTTATCTGACTTCAAAGAGGAAATATCTTTGTTTTTGCTGGATAACTCCTCATTATACTCCTGCTTTAATGTATCGTAGCTGTCTGCCAGCTCGTCCGTCTTCTGAGGTATAAACAGAAAATACATAACAGCAATTCCCACAAGCAGTCCAACCACAATACCGATAAATGTATACTTATTGTTGGAGGACTCCACATACTGGTCAATGGATAAACGACTGCCGGACTCAATCTCGCGGTGTTTAAGCTTAGGCTCATCCTTCTCCTCCGACTGGCTGCGTTTACTGTTTGCTCTATCAGCACTCTCCGCATGGCGGCTTATACCCGGATTACCTGCAATCTCCCGATAATACTTTAATGCCAGAGTATTGTTGGCGTCAATACGCAGAACCCTTCTCAACGCCTTTTTTGCCCTCTCCTTATTGTCTGTTTTAATAAACAAAAGCGCCAAAAGCAAATGCCCATTTACAAAATTGGGACTTAATCCCAAAACCCGTTTAAGCTGAATCAGGGCTAAATCATAATCACCCTGACGCAAATATGTCAACGTCTGATTATACTTGCGTATGGTTGTATTTACCTCGTCCAACCTCGCCGGATTGTTCTGAATAGACTTTATGTAATCATCCGCCTCATTATCATTCGGCTGAAAATGGGTGCTTATAACCCATTCGCTTAAAGCCAGTACAATCTCTCCCATTTCGTGGTAACAAAGCCCCAGAAGATTTCTTGCTATAATATTCTTTTTATTATAACGCAGAGATTTTTTGAGTTCCACGATTGCTCCGGACAGGTCTCTTACTATCGCCTTATCCAATCCTCTGTTATAGTAATAATTGGACGTCCTTATACACTTCTTTACATAATCTTCACTCAATCCGCATTGGCTGCAATAGCCTGTAATAAGCAGCGGACCGCCACATCTCATACAATTCATCTCATTACCACCTTATTGATTCTCATCCTTAATCTGCCCTCTATTCACCTGCTGCATAACATCCATAATATCCTGCATCTCATTGTCGTAAATGGTACTCTCTACATCGCCAATCTCCAAGCTTGGCTTAAATTTCTTAATCTCTTCATCAAAGTTAATCATACTATCCTCCTATACTTATATTAATAAAACTTTAAATATCACATTAATCTGCCTTAGACATTCATATCTTTAATTGCTGCCGCCAAATACAGCGAGCCTACTGCAAAAATAATATCTTTGCTTTCCTGCTGTTCCTTAGCCAAATCCACCGCTCTGGCAATATTCGGTTCATCAATAATCACATCAGGCAAGACTAGTCCATACTTCTTTCCCGCCCGCTTTATACATTCTAAAACCTGTTTTTCATCCGTAGCCCTCTCCCCATTAATACGGGTTATGACAAACGCCTTTGGACGCATCCTCAAAAGCTCTGCAACCATCGTCTCGTCATCTTTGTCATTTGCCACAGCATATAGAAAAATCCTGCCTGAATCACCAAAACTCTTCTCAAGCGTCATGCAAAACGCCTCGACCGCTTGTAGATTATGGGCGCCATCCACATAAAAGCCTTCATATATCTGCTCCATCCTAGCCGGCCAAAAAGCCTTAGCCACAGGCTCTTTAAGCTGTGAAATGCCTGCTTTCCACAAAACAACCGACGCCATAATAGCCGTAGCTGCATTTTCCGCCTGATATATTCCACACATATTTGTATGAAACAAGCTCTTACTATCATAACCACTATCTATTGAAAAATCAATCCCCTTAGGATTATTTTTCAAAATCTGTATGTCAAACTCATCTGTAAAATGACAAATGGCGCCAATATTTACTGCGCTTTGACATAATATATCTCTCACCCCGCCATATTGCCTGCTCGCAACCACAGGGACTCCCTTGCGCATAATCCCCGCCTTTTCAATTGCAATAGCTTCTAAAGTATCTCCTAATAAAGCCATATGGTCAAGACCGATTGCTGTAATTATGCTAAGTACAGGATTTACAACATTAGTAGTATCGCTCTTACCTCCAATTCCGGCTTCTACAATTGCATAATCCACACCGGAATCGGAAAAATAGCACATTGCCATGGCAAAAACCAACTCAAAAAAAGTGGCAGGCAGTCCGCCCTCCTCACGCAATGCCTGCTCTGCCTCTTTTACTTTTTTATAATACTTAATAAACTGCTCTTTGCCCATCAGATTATTGTTTATCTGAAACCTTTCACGAATATCCGTCAAATGGGGCGAGGTAAACATACCCATCGCATACCCCAAATGCTGCCCTATTCGTGATAAATATTCACAAACAGAACCCTTTCCATTCGTTCCCGCCACATGTATAATATAAAAATTCTCATGGGGGCGTCCAAGCAGACCAAGCAATCTGGCAATTCCCTTACAGTCAGCCTTCTTTTTATACCGCGGCGTATTAAGCAGATTTTGTACTGCTTTTTCATATTCCATTTTAAGCTTCCTCACATTTTCTACATTCCATTATATCCCATAATAACGTTGCCCTTGCGGAAGGTAAATACTACTCCCCTTATATCCTCTTTCACATTGTTAGTCGCACCGTTTATAGTTACGGAGCAACCCGCATGAACCCAGTTTGCCACAACCACAGCCGCATGTTTTCCAACCTCAAACTGCTGCTCAAGCTCCTCACTCTCAACTCTAAGCTTCTCAAGCTCTGTGCTTTTTGTAATCTTAGTCCTCATAAGCATTCTGGCGTTATCAGCCATAACAGCCTTTTGCTCGGGCGGCACCACCGTTGTCTTAAGCTTCTCCTGAGCATTTGTAATCTTCTCAATCTCTCTCTTTAACAAATCCTGATCCCTGCGCAATACCTCAAAACGCTGCCGCATCTTAGGGTCTAATCCAACCTTTATGTATGTAGGAACCTCGGCCTCATTTCCAATGTTGTTCGCCTTAACTCCCTTTAACGCCCTGACACGCCCTGCAAGCAGTACGCCCTTTGTACCAGAAAGCTCAACCTCATCCTTGCAATCAATGTAACAGTTCATAATAGAATTGGCATGCAGGTAGCCGCCGCATTCTATATTTGCCTGTTCAAAGAAACCTCCCTCAACGTTGCCTCCGGCAATAATAATTCCTCTGCCATTACCGTTCATGCCTTTTCTTATAATAATATTACCTCCGGACTTAATAGTAGCCGACTCAACAATTCCGTCTATAACCACAGAACCGGCAGCCTCCACCATAAATCCTGAACAGACTGAACCTAAAATCTCAATATTGCCCTTAAACTTAATATTACCTGTAGATGAATCCACATCTCCGGAAACAACATACACATCAGTAATGCTAATCCTGTCGGTCATATCGTCATATGTAATCTTACCGTCAATATCCGAATAAAACTTAGTGCTGTCCTCGTTTTTGTAAATATGCTTGCCGCGTATAGCCGGCAGCGGTCTTCCCCGCTTGGCAGTAAGCACATTGCCTCTTACATCATATCCGTCCTCACCCGAAGTTTCAGGCTGGTACTCAGCAATAAGCTGATCCTTTTGCACGCCCTCAAAGCACTCAAGGTTACGGTAATCCACAGAGCCATCCTCCATAAGCTTAGGCGAAGACCTCGGATGAGTATTAAAATGGTAAATGTACTTACCGTCCATTCCATCCTCTGCAGCTTTTCCAAATGCCACCTGAATTGATTCTCCGTAACGCTTTTCAGAAATAATGCTCTTAATTACCTCTTCGTCAATCCCTGCCTTTACTCCCTCGTCATCTAACATTTCCTTAATCATATCAAGCGTAACAGAAGAATCGTCACTCGGCTCATAAACCTCAATTGAGGCTCTCATATCATCCTCACTAATTGTAACTATTCCAACCCTTAAAGTTTCCAGTTCCTTTTCTATTTTTTCCATTTCCTGTGTTGATTTTTCCATAAACACCCCTCACTTTCGTATCTAAAATTTCTGTATTTCATCAGTGTCCTCTTCACCGATTTTCTCTACTTTTCTAACCTCTGCCTCATAACTGAATCTGTCGTTTACATTTATAGTCACCGTATCGCCCGCTTTATGCCCCATCAATGCTTTGCCAAGAGGAGATATATTACTTATTCGTCCATTTAACGTATCGCCCCTTACAGTTGTGACAATCTTATAGGTTTCCTCCTCGTCATCTTCAGGAATATAAATAGTGACGCGAGTATTTAAGCCTACAACATCATCATTTTCATCTTCCTCTATAATCTTTGCAGTACGAATCATTCTCTCTAAATAACGTATCCGGCTTTCATTTTTATTTTTTTCCTTTTTTGCCGCATAATACTCGAAATTCTCACTCAAATCCCCTTGGGCTCTTGCTGTCTTCACATGCTCTAAAAGCTCATGGCGGAGTACTACCTTCCTGTGCTCTATCTCCTCTTCCATTTTTTTGATATCACTTTTAGTCAATTCATCATACATTATTCTACTCCCTGATTATCTCATGATTTTTAATTTTTTTCTACTTTTTAAGAGAGCTTAAACGCTCCTCAACCTGTTTTAGCATATCAGTATATTTGGCAAGCTTGCCCTTTTCTTCTTCAATCTTGGCAGTGGGCGCCTTAGACACAAACTTCTCATTTGAAAGCATACCCTCGCAGCGCTTAATCTCACCCTGCAAACGTCCCCTCTCCTTATCAAGACGCGCAAGCTCCTTATCTATATCCACTAAATCTGCAAATGGCATATAAATGTCCGCTTTCGGTACAATAGTTGATACTGCATCCTCATCAATACCTTCTTTATCCTTTTGGATAAAGACCTCTGAAGCATATGCCAGTGTAGCAAAAAACACCTTACCCTTTTCAAAGGTATCTCTTACTGATTGCTCATCTGAAACCACATAAACCGCTGCTTTCCGGCTTGGCGCCACATTCATCTCTGAGCGCAGGTTTCTTATATTACGGACAGCATTTTTCATAAGCTCCACTTCTGTCTCCTCTTTATCAAAGCTCCATTCCTTCTTATATACCGGCCAGTCGGACACCATAATAGAATCCTCCTTATCCTGTAAATTACAGAAAATCTCCTCTGTAATAAATGGCATATAAGGATGCAGAAGCTTTAATGACTGGATTAACACTGTATTAAGCGTCCATAACGCCGCCGCCTTTGTCTCATCTTCATCATTATAAAGCCTTGGTTTTACCATCTCGATATACCAGTCACAAAATTCCTCCCAGATAAAACTGTTAAGCTTAGTAACCGCAATACCAAGCTCATACTTATCCATATTGTCAGTAACCTCCTGCGCCAGCTTATTAACCTTAGATAAAATCCACTTATCCGCATCAGTAAGCTCATCAAGAGTGACATTGGAATAATCTTCCTTCTCTATATTCATCATAATAAATCTGCTGGCATTCCAAACCTTGTTGGCAAAATTGCGGCTTGCCTCTACCCTCTCCCAGTAAAAACGCATATCATTACCGGGAGCGTTACCTGTAACTAATGTAAATCTAAGGGCGTCTGCGCCATATTTCTCAATAACCTCAAGGGGATCAATACCATTGCCCAAAGACTTACTCATCTTCCTGCCCAGCTCATCCCTCACCAGACCATGAAAAAGAACAGTATGAAATGGCAGCTTTCCCGTATGCTCTATACCCGAAAATACCATACGAATTACCCAGAAAAACACAATATCATATCCTGTAACCAGCACATCTGTAGGATAAAAATAATCATAAGCCTCTGTTTCTTCCGGCCACCCCAAAGTTGAAAATGGCCATAATGCGGACGAAAACCATGTATCAAGAGTATCCTCATCCTGCTTCATATGACTGCATCCGCACTTTGGGCAAACCTTTACAGTTTCCTTTGATACAACCATCTCGCCGCAATCATCACAGTAGTAAGCCGGAATCCTGTGTCCCCACCAAAGCTGCCTTGAAATACACCAGTCCCTAATGTTCTCAAGCCAATTATAATATATCTTATCCATACGCTCAGGAATAAGCTTTAACTCTCCACTCTTAACCGCCTCAATAGCAGGCTTTGCAAGCTCCTTCATGGCAACAAACCACTGAGGCTTAATCATAGGCTCGATAGCAGTTCCGCAACGGTCATGGGTACCCACACTGTGAACAAGCTCCTCTGTCTCCACCAAAAGTCCCAATTCCTCCAAATCGTGAAGAATAGCATTCCTAGCTTCAAAGCGATCCATACCTGCATACTTGCCGCCAACTGCCGCAATTGTACCGTCATCATTCAGCATATTAATCTCAGGAAGATTATGGCGTTTTCCAACCTCATAATCATTAGGATCATGAGCCGGAGTAATCTTAACAACACCTGTTCCCTTCTCCATATCAGCATGTTCATCAGCAATAACAGGAATCTCCCTGTCAGTTAATGGCAGCTTTACCATCTTACCAATCAAATCCTTATAACGCTCGTCCTCAGCATTTACTGCTACTGCGGTATCGCCAAGCATAGTCTCCGGTCTTGTTGTGGCAATCTCCAAAAACCTTCCTTCCTCTCCTACAACCGGATAATTTATATGCCAAAAATGTCCCTCCATATCCTTGTGTTCAACCTCTGCATCACTTATGGAGGTCTGACACACAGGACACCAGTTAATCAATCTTGAACCCTTATAAATCAGCTTCTTATCATATAATTTTACAAATACATCCTTAACCGCTTCAGAACAACCTTCATCCATGGTAAAGCGTTCCCTGTCCCAGTCTGCTGAAGAACCCATCTTCTTAAGCTGGTTAATGATACGTCCTCCATATTCCTTCTTCCATTCCCACGCCCGTTCTAAAAAGCCTTCCCTGCCTAACTCATCCTTGTCAATTCCCTCTTCCTTAAGGGCGTCTATAATCTTTACTTCTGTAGCGATACTCGCATGATCTGTACCGGGCTGCCACAAAGCGTTATATCCCTGCATTCTCTTAAAACGTATTAAAATATCCTGCATAGTATTATCTAAAGCATGTCCCATGTGAAGCTGTCCTGTAATATTAGGAGGCGGCATCACAATTGTAAAAGGCTTTTTGCTTCGGTCAACTTCTGCGTGAAAATACCCCTTCTCAATCCATTTTTTATACAATCTATCCTCAATATCCCTGGGAGCATAATTCTTCTCCAATTCCTTACTCATATTTCAAAGTCCTCCATTGTCATAATTAAATAGCCACTATCTTATAATTATATACCGAATTCTATCTGAAATCAAGATTTCCCATAAATACTATACTCTAAGCTTATATGGACTCAAAATCTTCTGCACAATGCCCGCCTCCTCAGGATGTTTTTGCAAATGCTCACGAATTGCAGAGGCTGCCAATTCCATAACATCCTCATCATATTCCATTTCCTCCCTAAGCTTCTGACGCCTTACATTTAAACTGTGCGTTACTTCCACCATCTCCCTCGAATCAATCAGCGCCTCCGTTTGGTTAATCCATATGTCTGCGTCATGCACCCCAATATTCTGAAGCTGTTTAACCAGCAAATCCCCATAGTGGTTTAGTTCTCTTGACGAACGCTTGTATTTCTCCTCATTATCCAAAATAATCTGATACTGCTCCCACAGATACATAAGCTCATGGCTGCTGCCTACATTGTATTTGGAATAGAGATAATCAAGTGTTGAAGTATTATTAACCCATTTAATCTTTATCTTGTTAATCAACTGAACCGCCCTTGCCTGCTGCTTCCTGCAATATGCAAGAGCATAATTCACATTGCGGTATTTAACAAATACCAGTGTTCCAACTACTGCAAGCAAAAATACAATAACCAAAAGCACAAACATTACATCAAACACATACTGCATATATATAAATCCTGTAATTCCCGCTGCGATTACAGCAAGAAAAATACCGGAAAATGTAATCATTTTCAAATTGTTAAGCTTCTCTAAATAATATTTTTCTTCGTATCTTAAGTTTACCTTCTCCTCCTCCAGCTTTTGCAAATCAGAACGTATATCCGCTGCATAACTCTCCTGTTCCTCCATATGCTTTATGCCATCCTTAATCTCATGCTCATGAAGCTGCATAAAACGGAACTGAAGCTGGGTAAGATTTTTACCCTCATTCCTCATATCCTCTCTGTCCTTGCTTAAAGTTGCAATCTTAAATGCAACCGCCTGCACATTGTCTCGCTCCTCCTCAGTCATCTGGTCAATCAACTGTATGTCCGTAAGATATGCTGTAACCTGTTCATATTCCAGCTTCTTGCAATCAAGCTGATAGCTTGTCTGAACCATCTGGTTGCTGTAATCCTCTACAGTAAGCTTTCTGTCTTTAATCTTATTAAGAACAAAATCCTCTTCCTTCACCTGATTATTTTCTAATTCAAGTTCCTCTTTTACCTCATCTTCAATCTCATTTTGCTTCTTCTTACGGAAACGTTCAAACCGTTTCCTCATTCTATCTGTAATACTCATATACTGATCCTTTCTTATACTATAAACGAAAGCTATGCAATACACGCCATAAAATGCACTGCTTTTACATCAGACCATCTGCGTCCTGTAATCTTCCTTCCAGTCCTGTATTAACTTATCCAGCCTCTTTAAAGCCTTATCCTCCCTGCCATACCTTCTATCCTCCATTGCCTTTACAAGCTCCTCAAACCATGCAGTCTCCTCATAACCGTCCTGAAGTCTCTTATACTCTCCTAAAATCCTGTGATATGTTCCTAAATCCACTCCCAGATTTGCCGCCTCATCCTCTGCATCCTCCCATTGGTTTAACATAAAGAAAACTGTTAAATAACAGCTTAAGGACACGTCATTAGGATAAACCTCATAAGCCTTCCTATAACATTCCGCTGCTTCCTTAAGCTCAAAATTTTTAGACAGCGCTACCCCCTTATTGTGATAAATAGTAGAACAAAACTCCGGCTCTAACTCCTCCTGCAAAATCTTGTCATAAATACGTATTGCCCGCACATATTTATGAAAATCCAAAAATCCGTCCGCCTGTTTCTTTAGCTGTATTGCCTTTGGCAGCGAAGCCTCCGTCTTCATCCTCTCAAACAAAAGAGCAACTTCGTTTTTAGAATAATAATTTGCCTCAAGAAGCAAAACCTTAAGAAACTCTATTAAAGTAGTTCCCTCCTTATGCATACTGCTAAGCTTATCAGCCAATTCCTTCATATGAAGCTGTTCCTCAACCCACTGTAAAAATTCTTCACCAAAAACCTCCAGGGAAATGATAGATGGATTGTGAAAAATATAGTAACACACTTCCTCATAGGAATATACTGCAATTCTTGTATCCCTGAATACATATGGCGTTGTTGTTTCCTCTGTTTCACAGTAAATAACATTTCCCATTATCAAATCCTCCTTTTATGGCAACTGAAACTCCTTGCGGTACACCTTGCCCGTAGTAGGGTACATTGTACCAAAGCCTTTATCACGAATACAGATTTCTCCACGTTTTTCATCCAGATAACGTACAGAAATCTGCAATTTAGTTGTCTTAGGCGGTCTTGCCGGCAGTCCTTTAATCTCAATTACCTCCTTAATCATCTCGTTTGTACCATTGTGGTACATGGCAATCTCAATCTGATTAGTCTCGTCCAGAAATACACATGCGCTCCCCTCCATGTTAAACCATTCACGATTTCCCAATACAATGGGAGCAATCACTTCCCTCTCCTGATATATCGCCTTTACTCCAATATCATAGTGAATCATGCTGGGGGTTTCCACATATACGCTGCCATCCTTGCTTATAGCTGCGCTTCCGCTGGCCGCAGCATAACACGCGCCCTTTGCGTATAAATTCTGTCCAACAAATACCCGTCTGCCCGGACACAGCAAATCTGCTGAATTAGCAAGCCAGTTATCCTTAAAACCTGAACCCATAAGAAAAACTCCCGATACGTTATTATGCTTTCCTAAAAAAAGCTTCCGGATTAATTTGCAAAATGCAGCATCCTTATCCTTTGCGTCACTGTATATTTCCGGCATATAGACTCCATCTTCCCCTTCCGGAATAATACTTGAAATTCTCTCCTTTGTTATAGTAATCTGCATAGGACGCTGGTATCTCTTAACTGCAACCCGCTCAAAAATCATGCCATCTTCATTATAATGGAATAAGCCGACACTGTTACCCCATACGTTTGTCTCCATCTGAAACACTGAAAACAGCATAGCCACCTCCGGCCCCACTAATTCAATCTGATCCTTTTGAAGCTTAAGATATTTTGTGAGCGTCTTTACCGCCTTTAACAACAAAGAACCCGCCATCGGTGAAGAAATCACCAACTTTTTAAGACTGCCCTGCTGATATCCGTAACAATTTTCCAAATGCATCCGCATAAGTATGCAAAAAAGATCAATGTAATTGTACTCATGTCCGCCTAAAATAATTACAGCTTCTTCGTTAAGCTTCTTAAGCACATCCGTAAACAGCTTTCCCGGCTTTGTCATATAAAGCTCGGAAGCCTCCTCTCCGCTGTGCCAGCTATTATCCTCAGTACAAAAAAACAAATCATTTGGAATAACTGCCACATTCTCCTCACCGCCATAGCTAAATGCATCCTTTTTCATATTGTCATATAGGCACATCTGTATGTATTCCATTTGCAAATCCATTCCAATAATCAGTTCATCCATAGTATTCATCCTCTACAAAAGCGACATATTCGTATCAATTAAATATAAGTCCTTAATATATAACCTCAGCATATCCTCATACTCGTCCTGCTGCCCCTCCTCTCTTAAAAAAAGCAGCCTGTTAATCATATCAAACCGAGAAGCATCTGACAGTTCACGTTTTTTATTCCTTCCGGCATTGCGGTTAAGCTCCACATCCTTTGACTCAAGACGCTTTATTTCTTCATCCGTCTCATCCGTCACATAATATGCCAATTGTTCGTCGTCGAACAGTACAAAGTCTTTAACATAGTACCCTTCAAAATACTCCCTCATACGCTCTGTATGTGAATCCGGACGCTTAGGGCCCTTTAAATAATAGTGTACATTTACAACATGCGAAGGCTCAGACTGATATACGAGATAAGACCTTATATATATCTCCTTCGGAAGCTTTATAAGCCCGTCAAACTCTTTCATAAATGGAAACAGCATATCTTTTTGACAAAACTCGTCCACAACCTTAGCAATAACATCCAGATTCTCCTTTGCAATACCAAGGTTGCCGGAAAATGCGCATAGCATTGCCGCCTTTGGCATCGGATAAAGCAAATGCCCGTTACGGTATGCATCTGCCCAAAGAATCAGCATTAAATTAGGCACCATCTGCCCACACATAAAATACCTGTATGCCATAATATTTAAAAAGGCCTCATACAAAAACCTGTTAGGATTATTCTTTGAGTACGCTTCAAATGCAGTAAGCACTCCGGTTTCATAGTAATCCGCCATAATAGCCTGCTGCACAATCCTCTCCTCTAAATCCTTTACATCAAATGAAAGCTTTTTAGCTGTCTGGTATATGGATAAAAGCTCTTTGTTGCTCCCTTTTGCAAACTGTATTAAATACTTTAAAACAGCCTCGTCATACTCGTTTTGATGGAACAGTTCAAACGCCATTGTTACCAAATTGTCGTCATATACCGTCTCCTCAAGCTCTACATAATATCTGCAAAGCTCTTTAAGTCTCGACAATTCTATTCCATCATATCCATAACGTTCCACCGCATTCATGGCGTTCTCGTAAAGCTGGCGGTCAATCATATATTCCATTGCAATACATCGGTTTTCCTTATCAAAAAGCTCTAAATCAATAGTATTCAGATACTCCTCAAAGATATCGCCCTCATACTGTTCATAATAATAGTTTAAAATAGCTCCATTTAATCTTCTTCGGTACTCTGGAGAAATCTCGTCAAACTCTAAAAGCGCTTTATAAACCTTTACCGCTTCATAATCCACATCACCGGAAAGATCCGTATAATATGCGAGCCTTAGCAGTACAGAAAAGCAGTTCTGGTCTGCCTCATAACAATATCCTATATACTTATCATCCTGAATAAGCTGCTCCATCTCATAGGGAACCGAACCAATATAGCGTTTACGCTCCTTATCCACCAAAGTAACGTTACAATGCTCTGTAATCCTGTCAATATAAGCCACATTATCCACAACCGGATACTGCCGCGGCTCGCTGCATTCATCATGGTTCACCAAAACACTAATAATGTTAGGGTTTGACACTGTAAGGCGATTCATAAACAAAATATTAGGAAGCTGCTTAGCTACGCTTGCAATAACAGAAGAATCCTTTAAAAACTCTCTGTACAAAACTTCTAAATGCTCGTCCATCCTGCACTGGCTTATCTGCTTTATTACAAAGCTGCTTATGGCGTCCTTGTACTCGTCATAAGCGCTTCCATAGGACTGGCGGTTTACCACTACATTTGCATATAGATATGAAAGCTGCTTATCATTTAATCTCTTTGCCTCCAAACTGAAGTAAAGAATTACCTGCTGCGGCAAAATCGCATAACTGCTGTAATCAAGGCTCCTTATGTAAAACTCCATCAAGCCAATCAGCTTAAAGGAACGCTCAACCCCCAAAGCATAATAGTGATGATAGCGGGCTTCCGTCTTCCTGCCCTTAATCAAAATCACACAGATAGCATTTAACAGCGCCTCCTCCGGATGATATCTGTACAATCCGTCAAGAATCCGGTAAAGCCTGTTACTGTAACTGTAATTACTCTTAATAATACCAATAAGCCTCTCCCTTACTGTAATATTAAGAAAATGCTTCTTAAATCCCCATGATAGAACCTGCAATTCAAATTCATCAAGCTCCCTTAAATAATTGGGAAATTCATTGTATAACTCGCATACCTCATAGTATAACAGAGGACTGTTACAGCCCTTCTCATAACAGCTCCTTAACTCATTTATTAAAATAGCCCTATTCTCCATCAATTCAGAATCCAGATTAATAATCATAAACAGATATGCAAAATCATCAGGATGTGACTGATAACATTCCCTTATATACGCCAAGGCCTGAGAAATACGGATATCTCCCTTGTAATACAAAGCCTGTAAATACCTGTAGTAGCAGGCGCTTAAATCATCCGAAATCATCTTATCCTCGTGCTGCTCAATATTCTCAAACTCCTGTTCAACACGAACCTTGTCCTTTTTCATAATGTACATATGAAGGCGGATAAAGCGGTACCAATGGTTCTTCTCCTCAAACTTCATAAGCTCGTTTGCGCATTCGATGGACCTTGACGTATACTCCTGCAAAGTCAGCTTGCTGGAACGGTAATTTAAATAATCTCCCATAAGCTGCTTTTGATATGTTTTCTTAAGCTGTCCATTGGAAAATGTAACGTCCACAGGCGGCTTCTGATATTTCTTATGCTTTGGCTCGATAGACAGTGAAACGTCAAACTGCTGATTTGTATTTTCAAAATGAATCGTTACATTGCACTCAGAGGCCGGAAGCTCATCAATCGCTATAACAAACGGAATGCTTGCCTCCCTTCCGACAAAATCATCCTTTGTAACCTCCTTTTTTGCCAAAAATACGCATGAGCTGTCGCATGATACATTGAGCTTAAGATATCCCCATGTATTCTTCCTCAAGACAATCTCGCCGGCAACATCCTCCTTGTCATAATAAATCTCTCTTGTGTTGCTGGCAGGAGTAACCGTCACCATATCTTTTACCCCGATTGTAACAAGAAATTCTTCCAAGCCATGATGAAGCGCCGCATCCTTTCTAAGGCTCGCATATATACGATTATACTCTGCATAATTATCACCGTATGCTAGAATTGAAACTGAACTCTCATCACTAAACACTCTGACCGCTTCTTCATAATTCATCTGCGCCAAGTCTGATAATTCCTTTAGGTTGTGAATCTTCCCGCCTCTTGTAACTACAGTGCGCGCAATTATATGGTACTCATAGGGAACCTCGTACTCACCTCCATTTGTCATAACATGGAATACACCCTGAATATCATCTCCGGCTTTCAAGTCTGTCCCGTTCACTTCAAAATTAACCACAAACGAGGTAGTTTCAAAATCTCCGGAAAGCATCTTAACTCTATGGTCAAACGACTCCACATTACCTGTTATCGGAACCTTGTTAGTTGACAAAATTGTAAAATTGCCTGACATAGTCTGCCCCTCGACAATCTCGCCTGTAAGCTCATCAGTAGAGAACTTTATATTGGGGTGTTCCATATAAAATTTGCATTTGGAATAATTCTTGATTTTTTCGTTCAATATAACACCGCCCACTTGAATTTTATCTATCTACTTATTATAATCTAATCTATAGTATAACAATTTTTTTGACATTTTAAAAGACAAAACAGTAAAGAATTAACAAATATGGAGGCAATTTATGAGTACAATGGCGCCAAACGATTTTCATGGCAGCGATATTGATGCTGTAGCTGCTTTTTTTCATGTAGATAAAGAGTCTATGATAAATTTTGCTGCAAATGTAAATCCCTTAGGCATTTCACAAAAATTAAGGCAGGAATTATCTTCCCACCTTGATTTGATTTCATCTTATCCGGAAAGAGATTACCATACGCTTAGGCGCGCTATAGGCGAGTATGTAGGCGCTAACCCTGAACATATATTGGTGGGAAATGGTTCCACAGAGCTAATATCCGGTATTATCAAAAGCATTTCCCCAAAGGATGTGGTGCTGCTGTCACCGTCCTATTCCGAATATGAGCGCGAGGTAGGTCTTTGCGGCGGAGTTGTCCGCTACTGCCCATACCAAGAACCGGACTGGCAGGTTGACGTTAATGAGCTGCTCAGCTTTTGTAACGACAGCACCGGACTTGTAGTCATCTGCAATCCGAACAATCCAACCAGCAATGCTCTTGACAGAAATACATTGGAGCAGATAATTGCCGGCTGTAAAAAGAGAAATATTATAGTAATGGTGGATGAAACATATATAGAATTCAGTATTCACAGCAAGGATATTGAAGCAATTCCGTTGACAAGCCGCTATAATAATCTGGCAGTTATAAGGGGAGTATCCAAATTTTATGCAGCGCCGGGACTGCGTTTAGGATATGCAGTAATCAATAACACTTTGCTTAGGGAAGAAGTAAATGTTTCCAAAAACCCATGGAGCATAAACTCGCTTGCCTCAAAGGCAGCAGAAATCATGTTTTCAGATAAGAATTACCAAAATGAAACTTTAAACCTCGTTCACAGTGAAAAGGAGGTTATGACAAAAAGACTGCTTGCCACCGGACAGGTAGAAATCGCCCCATCTGAAAGCAATTTTCTGTTTATTAAGCTTTTGAACCCTTTAAAAACTTCTTCAGAATGTTTTGAAGTTATGGCAAAGCAGGGCTTTTTAATCAGGGATTGCAGCAGCTTCCCCTGCATTGAAAATAACCGCTATATACGTATATGCATGATGAAAAGGGAGGACAATGAACGTCTTACCAATTCACTTCTCTCATATCTTTTACAGTAAAATGCAATAAAAGCATTTGCCACTGGCAAATGCTTTTTTATCTCTATAACTCACTCTTACGATATATAATATCTTCTCTTCCCGGGCCATTGGAAACCATAGTAATAGGATATCCAATCTCTTTCTCAATAAATGAAATATAAGCTTTACAATTATCAGGGAGCTCATCATAATTTTTTATTCCGCGTATATCGCATTTCCACCCTTTAAGCTTCTTAATAACCGGATTACATTTTTCCAATTTCCATGTGACAGGAAAATCTTTAATTACCTCTCCTTCATACTCATATCCTACGCACACCGGAATCTCATCAAGATACCCTAAAACATCAAGCACTGTAAATGCAACATCTGTAGTACCCTGCATCCGGCAGCCATACCTTGAAGCAACACAGTCAAACCATCCCATCCTTCTGGGACGTCCGGTAGTTGCTCCATATTCTCCGCCATCACCGCCTCGTTTTCTAAGCTCGTCAGCTTCGTCTCCAAAAATCTCGCTGACAAATGCACCTGCGCCCACTGCTGACGAATATGCCTTGCATACCGTTACAATCTGGTTAATTTCGTAGGGTGGCAATCCCGCTCCAATAGCGCCATAAGCTGCTAATGTAGAGGATGACGTAACCATCGGATATATACCATGGTCAGGATCTTTCATGGAGCCAAGCTGCCCCTCCAATAAAATATTCTTCCCTTCCTTAAGGGCGTTGTGTAAAAACAACGACACATCACATACATACGGAGCCACCATGTCTCTATATCCATGCAATGTTTCAAGCAGCTCTTTCTTATCAATCTCCGGTTTATTATATAAATGCTTGAGCATAATGTTTTTCACATCAACTACTCTATCAACCTTCTCAGCTAAAAGCTCCTCTGAAAAAAGCTCATTAACCTGAAAACCAATCTTGGCATACTTATCAGAATAAAATGGTGCAATTCCCGATTTCGTGGAACCAAAAGACTTTCCTCCTAAACGTTCCTCCTCATACTGGTCAAATAAAATATGATATGGCATTACAATCTGCGCCCGATCTGATACTAAGATTTTAGGCTTTGGAACGCCTTTATCCACAATGGACTGAATTTCATTAAAAAGCACAGGTATATTAAGCGCCACGCCATTTCCTATTACGCTGGTGGTATGGTCATAAAACACTCCTGAGGGTAATGTATGTAATGCAAATTTCCCATAATCATTTACAATTGTATGACCTGCATTTGCCCCGCCCTGAAATCGTACAATAATATCCGACTCCTTGGACATCATATCTGTAATCTTACCTTTTCCCTCATCGCCCCAATTTGCGCCTACGATTGCTCTTACCATATTACCTGCCTCCTAAAAGTACATAATCGCTGCGAAAATGCATTCTTTCTGCTGTTTCACACCGATTCACTAATGTATACACAAAACACACGAAGATAGGATATCACACAATGTATACAAAATCAAGTATTTTAAGCAGCAGTTATTCAGTATATTTATCTATTTTATTTTCTTAATTTTAATTGTTTTCTTGTTACAGAATTTTCCATAAATTCTATTTCCATATGAGTCATAAGAAAATGCCCTGCATTTAAAATAATAGCGTTTTCCCTGTTTCAGTTTTTTTACAACAATTGAATTCTTGCTTGCCACTATTGTCTTAAGCTTACTCTTCTGTCCTGCCCGCCAATACTGAAATTCGTACCCCTTTGCACCTGAAACCTTAGCAATTTTCGCTGTAACGCTCTGGTTTTTTTCAGAAAGCTTCATTTTCTTTGCTTTTGCTATAGAAACTTTTTTCCATTTTGCCACCAAAACCAGATTTTCTGCATAACTGCTTTTAATTTTAGTCTCCTTAGAACCATCTGCTGCATTATACCATCCGGAAAAGCTATACCCCTTACGTTTTGCAGGATATAATCCAAATGTAGACTGATATACATAAGTTGACGGGTTAGTCTTTACAAATTTTCCGCCCGCCAAATTATAACTAATTGTGTATATTTCCTTTTGCCAGTTCGCATATAGTACTACAGTTCCCTTGTGTCCTGCCTGAAAACCTTCTCCCGCCGGAATTGTCAATGTTTCATCCAAAAACCATCCCATAAAACTGTGGCCTTTTTTCGTTGGAATCTCATATGCTACAGCCTCGCCTTGTCTATATTCTGTCGGTGCATTATAAAGTTTGCCGCCATTTAGATAGTACTGAATCTGGTAGACTATTGGCGGTTTATTTTCAGTGTTCTCAGAGGCTTCTCCTGACGCATCCCCCGACACATTACTTGACGCTTCGCCCGATGCATTCCCCGACGCCTCGCCTGACGCCTCGCCTGAT
>CANQSN010000009.1 GCA_947626505.1 uncultured Lachnospiraceae bacterium | reverse complement strand
TTTTTATCAACCGCAGTTTTTATTTTGCTTCGATTGCTCTTAAATAATACTATTTTAGGAGGAATTGACGTGAAAAGAACAAAATATATTTTAAGCGTTGTTTTGGCATTTGCCTTAGTGATGGGAAGCTTTTATATACCATCAGGGGTAGTAGTGGCAAATGCGGAGACGGGAAGTTTTTACCCTTCATCAGTAGCAATAATGGCGAATCCGGATAAGACGTATGAGGGATACACCTAATAAGCATGTTATGAAATTTGTATCTATACTGATTACAGTTGGTTGTGCTATAATGATAAGAAGTTAGGCTCAAAGCTGGTATTTTAAAACAGTAGGGTTTTAAGGAATATGCAGTTGCAAGGGTAAAATGGACTAAAATATGAGGTGATAGTGTAATGAGCATAGGTAATAAAAAAATTAATTATATATCAAATGAATTTAAATTTACATTATGCGTTATAGTATGCGTTATAGTGCATAGTTCAGTAATGGTATTTGGATGGTTTTTTCATGTTTATCCATTGATGATATTTAATATATTCAGTGTTGCAATATATACATTATGTCTGTTTTTAGTAAAAAGCCACCAAAGGCTGGTATATTATTATGCATTTGTTGAAATAGTATTTCATTCATTTGTAAGCGTAATATTAATCGGGCATGATTTTGGATTTTCCATGTATTTTATATTGCTGGTACCAATATCCTATAACATGCTCTATAGCATTAATGTAAAAAGACCAATACTAAAAAGTACAGTGGTATCGGTTATCTCATGTTTCTTTTATGCATTATGCTATTATCTTGCAAAAACGAGAGAGCCGATTTATCAGTCGCAGCAGCTTTCAGATATTACGCCATATGTCTATGTGGTAAACATAATGTTTACTTATGGGATATTGGGGACATTTTCAATACTTTTTTTGCTTGAGACGGAAGCGGCGTTCGGGGAACTTAATAATAAGAATAAAGAGCTTGGGATTTTGGCAAATACAGATCCTCTTACCGGACTTTATAACAGAAGAACGATGGCGGAGAGAATTAAAAAATTGTATGGCGATTATAAGGGTAACAAAACACCGTTTTCTTTGATTATTTGTGATATTGATGATTTTAAGCGTTTCAACGATACATATGGACATGATTGTGGGGATGCGGTTTTGAAGTCAATCGCAAAGGAATTAACGTCGCTTACGAGAGATAGGGATTATTTGTGCCGATGGGGCGGCGAAGAATTTTTGATATTGCTAAATTGTATAGAAATAGAAAAAGCAAGGGAAATTGCTGAACGTTTCCGAACCAATATTGAGAAAATGGAGGTATCATATAACGACTTGAATCTCCATATTTCCATGACATTTGGAGTGGCATGCGTTGTGGAGGCGGAGAGCTACAATCATTTATTTAAAATAGCTGACGAGAGGTTGTATGAAGGAAAAAATAGCGGAAAGAATTGTGTAAAATAAGGGAGGGGTTATGAACAGCCGATTCGTAAAGTGAAAGAAGGTGTCTGTTAAAGCAGACACGAAGTTTATGCCAAGACTCGCTTGCGAGTCTTGAATTGTTTTTAAATTAACTTTGTAATATGTGTTTATTAGTCTGGGATAAAATTTCCATAATAAGTAAATACTACTTTATGGATATAGAGGATATAAAGGATGGAGATTATTATGGAATCAATATGGAGCCAGACAGTGCAGATAGATAAGAGGGAGCATTTGCCGGGAGACACAAATGCAGATGTGGCAGTGATTGGAGCAGGAATGGCAGGGCTTATTACTGCATATTTGCTTAAGAAGCAGGGAAAGAATGTTGTGGTTTTAGAGGCGGACAGGATTGCCGGCGGGCAGACAAAAAATACTACAGCCAAGATAACAAGTCAACATGGAGCCATTTACAAAACATTGATAGAGCATTATGGGAGAGAGAAAGCGCAGCTTTATGCGAGGGCAAATGAAAGCGCCATAGACGCGTATGAGAAGATAATTTATGACGAGGGCATAGACTGTCATTTTAAACGAGAGAATTCTTACCTGTATTCTACAGTTGATGAAAATTCCTTAAAGGAAGAGCTTAGAGCTGCTGCCAGCTTAGGAATAAAATCATATTTGGTTAAGCTTACGAAGCTCCCGTTCCCTGTAAAGGGAGCAGTATGTTTTCCGGAACAAGCACAGTTTCATCCATTGGAATTTTTAAGAGGAATATCAAGGGATATACAAATATATGAAAATACAAAAGCGCTGAAAGTAAATGGACATTCAGTGATTACAAAGTGGGGAACTGTAAAGGCGCAGCATATTGTATTTGCAACACATTATCCTTTTCCCATTGTGCCGGGGTTTTATTTTGCAAGACAGCATCAGGAGCGCAGCTATGTATTGGCAATCAAGGGGATTGAAAAATGGGATGGTATGTATTACTGCATGGAGGAAGGAGGACTTTCTCTTAGATGGTATGAGGATGTTTTGCTGGTGGGCGGAGGAGCGCACCGCACAGGAATGAAATATTCTGAGTGCGGATATTCCGCACTTAGGAGAAGCGCAAAGCAACTCCTTCCAAAGGGAGAGGAGGTAGCAGCATGGGCGGCGCAGGACTGTATTACTCATGACGAGCTTCCGCTTATTGGAACATTTTCTGTCTTACGTCCCTATTGGTATGTGGCAACAGGATTAAAAAAATGGGGAATGACAGGTTCCATGATTAGCGCAGAGATAATCAGTGATATTATTTGCGGAATAGAGAATCCGTATGCTAAGCTGTTTTCACCTAAGAGATGTCATTTTTTTGCGGCAAGAAAAAAGCTGTGGAGAGATATCAAAATCAGTATGGCAGGACTAAAAAGGGGATGGCTTAATGAAGGTGTAAAAAGATGCTCGCATATGGGTTGTGTGCTTAAGTTAAATAAAGAAGAAGGAACATGGGATTGTCCATGTCATGGTTCGCGTTTTAAAAGGGATGGGAGTCTTATTGATAATCCGGCACAGACAAATTTTAGGAAAAGTTGTGAATAAATAAAAAGTCCTTGATTCATTTAGGGTAGTCATAGTATGATAATCATATATGGCTGCTCTTTTTTTATCGGATGGGAGAATACTCCCGCCTATAGGCGGCGAGTAACATATTGGTATTTGAATATTAAGCATCTTTATATGGGTTTAGCAGGAAGTGTTTCACATTTTAAACTGTTTATAATAGGATTGGAGAACATATGGATATTTATGATATAATTGAGAAAATCGGGCAGCGTCCGGGTATGTATCTGGGCGCGGAAAGTATAACATGCTTTTATCAGTTTGTTACAGGTTATCATTGGGCGCTTAAGGAGATGGGATATAGATATGAAAAGCTTTACCCTATGCCATTTTATGAGTTGTTTCCGTCATATTGCGCAATGAAGCATCAGACGAGTCGTAATATTGGGTATCCCAATATAATGCTGGAAAAGTTTAATCAGAATGAAAAAAAGGCGTTTAGATATTTTTTTGAGGTATTGGATGAATTTAAGGAAAATGTCAGGATTACCGGTCTTAATGTATGTGATTTGAGTGAAGAAAATATTTCCTTTCATATGACAAATCATCATGTTGTTATGAAGGGAATTAATCAGGATGGCAACTGGACTACCCAGCCCGCCTATAAAACGGTAAAAAGATTATACCATGTTGCCCTTTCCTATGACGCGCATTTGCTTATTCCTGTATCTGAGGATGAAAATGTAAGCGGTACTCTGCTATATCACGAAGACGACAGTAAAAAGGATGCTTTGAGCGTGTTTGACAGCTTACAAAGGCATATGGAGCGCTGCTTCGGTGAGGTTGTCTGGCATAAGGCGGAGGCTAGCGACAAGCAGACGTTATGCCTGCTTAATGATTATTTTTTTAATAACAAGAGAACAACTATAAGCTTAGAATAACCTCCCTGTTTTATATGATTAGGAAGGAACGTGGTAATGCAAATGAAAACAACGGTATACATAGAGGACGATTTTGATTTAGACAAAATAGCAGATTGCGGGCAGTGTTTCCGCGCGCGCAGGTTTGATGATGGAATGTACAGATTTATTACGCAGGACCGGATTTTATATATTAAAAGAGAAAATGAAAATAAATATTTTATTAGCTGTGATGAAGACATATGGGAGGAGATATGGGCTTCGTATTTTGACATTTCCAGAAATTACGCAAAACTGCGCGGCAGAATGGGCGAGGAGACAGAATTTGTTGTTAAGTCTGTTGAATGCGGGAGGGGACTTCGCATTCTCAATCAGGATGCATGGGAGATGCTTGTTACATTTATTATTTCACAGAGAAAAAGTATTCCTGCGATTTCAAAGGCAGTCGAGCAATTATGCCTAAGATTTGGAAAGCAGGTTGTAACAGAATTTGAAACACTCTATTTGTTTCCGACTGCCGAAGCTCTTTATAATGCATCAAAGGAGGAGCTTGCCATGTGCGGTCTTGGATACAGGACGGATTATGTTATGGATGCGGCGGCAAAGGTATTTTCAGGTGAGCTTGATTTATTGAGGATAGCTGATTTTAATGATGATGAGCTTTTTGATGCGCTGCTTACCGTTCGCGGCGTTGGCAAAAAGGTAGCCAATTGCATATTGCTTTTTGGATATGGCAGAACGCATAGGGCGCCTGTAGATGTGTGGATAGAACGGGCAATTAATGAAGAGTTTAATGGTGTTAATCCTTTCCCAAGATATGGAGAGGACGCGGGAATTATACAGCAATATATATTTTATTATCAAAAGCATATGCCGAAGCAGGAGGAAGATATAAAGGGCGCTGTTGATTTTTAGTATAAATTATTCTTATGAAGAAAAGAGGGTATCTCTATGGAAGACATAAACAAAACTAAAGAAATAAAAGAACTTAGAAATAGTAATGAAATGCTTGCTAAGGAGATTGAATGCCAGAACAGAAAGAACGACGAGCTGATTTCGGCATTAAAATCAGAAAAGGAAAAGACGACAATTATTGGCGCAATAAACAATATTTATTATGTAAACTACCTTATTGACTTGAGGAGCGGTCTGATAAGCGTAGTATCCACTGTTGAATATTTGAAGGAGTATTTTTTCCAGAATAGCGTAGCGGAGGAGTCTATAAGATTATGGATAGATAACGTAGTTGATGAAAGCCATAGGGATGAGATGCGTGAATTTATGGATTTGAAAACGCTGCCTGAAAGGATGAAGGATACGCAGGTTTTAAACCATGAATGTATAAGCAGCAAGTCAGGATGGGTGCGCGTCAGCTATATTGCAGCAAGCAGGGATGAGTTGGGACGTGTGGAGAGGGTTATGCTGGTGTCGCAGCATATTGATGAAGAAAAAAAACAGGAGCTTATGCAGCAGGAAGCATTAAAGATAGCATATGAGGCAGCGAATCGCGCCAATGCCGCCAAGTCAAGTTTTCTTGCAAGCATGAGCCATGATATCCGTACTCCTATGAATGCAATTATTGGTATGACTGCCATTGCTGGAACCCATTTGGACGATAAGGAGAGGGTGGCTGACTGCTTAAATAAGATTAATATATCAAGCAAGCATTTGCTGGGATTAATTAATGAAGTGCTTGATATGAGCAAGATTGAATCGGGAAAGATTGATTTGAATGAAGAAGAATTCAGCCTTCCTCAATTGATTGATAATCTGCTTGCTATGATAAAGCCGCAGGTAAAAGAGAGGAACCATGAATTGTCTGTATTTATAAAGGATATTGAGCACGAAGAGGTTATTGGGGACAGCCAGAGGCTTCAGCAGGCGTTTATGAATATTATGGGCAACGCAATCAAGTATACTCCGGATGGCGGAAAGATAAGTCTTTATATTACGGAGAAAGTAACAAATAAGCCAAAGGTTGGATGCTATGAGTTTGTTTTTGAGGATAACGGAATTGGCATGAGCAGGGATTTTATACAAAATCTGTTTTCGCCATTTGCAAGAGCGGCTGACGAGCGTGTTGAAAAGATTCAGGGAACGGGACTTGGAATGGCGATTACACACAGCGTAGTCCAGATGATGAATGGAAATATTCAGGTGGAGAGCGAGCTTAATAAGGGAACAAAGATTACTGTCACCGTCGTATTAAAATTGCAGGATAAGGGCGAGCATATATCCTATGAGGATTTAGTTGATTTGCCTATACTTGTGGCGGATGATGATCAGATTTCGTGCGAAGCTACATGCGGCGTTCTTGACGAGCTTGGCATGAAGGGAGAATGGGTTTTGTCCGGACAGGAGGCAGTTGATTTGGTAGTTTCACACCATGAAAAAGGCGATGACTTTTTTGCGGTTATTGTTGACTGGAAAATGCCGGTAATGGATGGTATTAAGACTACAAAGGAGATTCGTAAGAGGATTGGGAATGAAGTGCCGATTATTATTATCTCGGCCTATGACTGGTCTGATATTGAGCTGGAGGCAAGAGCTGCCGGAGCAAATGCATTTATATCAAAGCCGCTCTTTAAATCCCGTATGGCATATTTGTTTAATGAACTGCTGGGACGCGGCAGTGCAGACGAATCCGCAGTCTCACTGTCCGACATTGTAAAGGATGATTTTAATGGAAAGCGGGCATTGTTAGTGGAGGACAATGATTTGAACGCTGAAATTGCCGGAGAAATTCTCGGTATGGCGGGAATTAGCGTAGATTATGCCAAGGATGGTAAGGAGGCTCTGGATATCATGTCGACAGTGGAGGATGGATATTATGATATTGTATTTATGGATATTCAGATGCCGGTTATGAACGGTTATGATTCTACCATAGCAATTAGGGCGCTGCCAAGAAGTTATACAAAGAGCGTTCCGATTATTGCAATGACTGCAAATGCATTTACTGATGACGTTCGCGCCGCCAAGGCGTCAGGAATGAACCAGCATATAGCAAAACCGCTTGATTTCAGCCGGTTGATGGGAATTTTAAATAAGTGGGTAGAGGTATAGCTTATGTCATAAGCGGCAGCATTAGCGTGGAACGATAATGCCGGTATGACAGAGGAGATTTGATTATGGAGGCAAATATGATAGAGATAACGCCTAGCGAAAACGAGTGGCAAATTATGGAGGTAGTCTGGAACAGTCATGGTTCTATGACCGCTGCAGAAATTATAAACGAGCTTAAGGACGTTCTTGATGTGAGCCAGAAGACGGTTAGGGTAATGATTAACCGGCTTGTAGCTAAAGGAATGCTTGGCTATCAGGTGGATGAATACGATTCCAGAATATATCATTATAATGCTTTAAAGACCAGAGAAGAGTGCTTGGAGATTAAGAGCGACAGGTTTGTAAAAAATTATTTTGGAGGTAAAGCATCGCTGGCAGTTGCGAGCTTTTTACAGTCGGCAAAGTTGTCGGCAGAGGAGTTAAATGAACTTGACAGGCTGCTTTTAAGCCTTAAAGCTTCAAAAATTTCCGAAAAAGGAGAAGGCGCCTGCGCTAAAGATGCGCAGGAATAAGTGATAGTATGAAAACAACAATAGAGTTTATGGGATTTATTATGTGCTATGGTTTTATAAAATGCTGTAATACTATGGTACTGTCGGTTCCGGTATTTATGATAATTCTGATAATCAGATGTTGTAACAAAAAACGGAATGCGGCGATAAATTACGCTGCAGTTCTTTTGATGCTGCCCGTAGCATTTACCGGAATGAGCAAGCTGTTTTATACAAAATGTATGGTATGGGCAAATCAGTTAATTTTAGGCAATGTAAATGCTGTTAATGGCACAATTTATTTTACTGTGGCGTTTATTTTGTTTTTGCATTTTATGATTGGAATTTTTAAATGGAAACATGAGCGTAAGAATCTTTATGAATGGCAGGATAAAGGAGAGCTTTTAGATATTATTTCAAAATTGTGCGAGTCGGATATTTTTCCTGTATCCCGTAATTATATGAAAAGGGTTGCAGTGTATATCACCGAAGAAGATAAAAGTCCGTTTTCCGGTGGAGTTATAAGGCCTTATATTGTATTGCCCGAAAAGGTATTTACAGAATGGGGAAAAAGGGAGCGGAGCGTTGTATTGGCGCACGAGCTTATACATATACGTTCCGGACATATATTATGGTTAAATGCATTTTCACTGCTTAGGATATACTGGTGGTGCAATCCTCTAATTTACATATGCGAGCGCATGTACAGGGAGGATATGGAGCTTTGCTGTGATGAGAAGGTTATTTGCTATACAGGTACGAAAAGGGAGATATACAGTACAGCGCTGCTTAACATGGCGCATTTCCTCTCAGGAGGAACAAAATCAGGCGTTGCGGGCTTTTTTAGAAAGTCTGATTTTTCGGTACTTAAGAAAAGAATAATTCATATAGGTTCATGCAGGCGGTATGGCGTAAATATTATGCGCAGGCAATCAGCGGCGGTAATGCTGGGACTTATATTGGCAATAGCGTCTGTGTTATTATGTTCATATCCGAGGTATACCGTTATTAGAGACGTATCATTGTATGATGGCAGCCTTAAGTATCAGGATATTTCTAAGAGAGAAATGAAACAGGCGGTGACTGTGAAGGATGGAAAGGTTTTAATTAATGAAAATGCATTCCGGAAAATATTAGATGATTACGGTATTGAAGGGCAGCATGTGTATATGGCGTATGACAATATTATGAAGATTCCCGGAGTTGGCGGTGGCGGCGAAGCTGCAATGGTAAATACAGAGGATTTTAGCGATGTTTTCTACCTTAGAGCAGACACACTTGGAAATGATATTATGATATTTTTACTTAAGCTTATATAACTTAAGCAGATAAGTCAGAGCTATAGGAGAAAGTAATTTTTTAATTGTGTTTACATTTGTAAATGTTTTTGGTATAATAAGCCATAGCCTTAGAAAAAATTTCAATAATTTACTGATAGCTCTTAACATTGGGAGCGCGTTGTCCGATATACAGAGTAAGGTGTAATGGCTGAAAAGGAATTCAGCTTAGGAACTCGCGAAACAAGGAGGTAATGAGTATGAGTGGCATTTCTAATGTTGCGGCATATATAGCCGCAAATCAGGCAAGACCAATTGAAGCCGCTGAAGCGGATAAGACAAGGCAGTCTGATGAAGCTAAGAAGTCTAAGGTTCATGGCAAGACAATCGGCAATCCCAAATTGACTGACAAAGCGGCAAAGTATTATGATGAGCTTAGGAAAAAGCATCCGGATAAGGAGTTTATTTTGGTTAGTGAAGACCAAAAGGAGATGGCAAAGGCTCAGGCAGGAATATATGCTAATCCCATGAAGATGGTTGTGCTTATTGATGAGGATAAGCTTGAGAGAATGGCGGTTGACGAGGATTATCGCAAGCATTATGAGAGCATTATAAACAATGCGGCAAGCGATATGGAACGTCTTAAGAACAGTTTAAGCGCTACCGGAGCCAATGTAAAGGGTTATGGTATGCAGGTTGACGACAAGGGAATTGCATCTTTCTTTGCAGTGGTAGATAAATCATATGCAGCACAGAGAGAGCGTATGGCTGAGAAGGCAGTGGAGAAGCGTAAGGCCAAGAAGACAGAAGCTAAAAAGGCGGCAAAGGAGAAGCAGAAGGAGCGGCTTGAGGAGTCAAGAGCCAAGCGGCGAGACAGAGATAGTAAGCTTAAAGAGTATTTGAGCGAGTCTGAGGATTTAGAAACTTTAACTGCATCTTCCGTAGAAGAATTGATACATAAGGTTGAGGATTCTGTATTGGCCGGCATGAGCGACAGGGCGCAGACAGAGGCTGAACGTAAGATTGGACGGAATATTGATTATTCTGCATAATAGGATTTCAGTGCAAAAAATAGTCGTTTAATGACAATTTAGTAGAATTTATATGTTTTATTTCCGATAATATAGTTGAAGACAATCAGATATGGCTTAGTGGGCGATTGCAAATGGGCCATGGGGTTGTTTTTATAGATGCCAATTAATAATGGATTATGAAAAATATCAAGGAGGAATGAACATGGCAGACATTAATGGATTTAACTTACCTGATTATTCATCATTTTTCGGTACTACCAACAATACGAATAATTCATATTCGTTAGCAGACTGGAGTACCATTAAGAATGGTACGTACAGAAAGCTTATGAAGGCTTATTACAAGAATGATGATGAACAGAGTAAGGCGGAAGCGGCGGAGGAAACGAAGCAGACTAATGTCAAGATTAAGAGCCAGGTAGATACTTTGAAAAAGACTGCAAGCGCTCTTATGGATAAGTCTTTGTGGGAAAAGAAAACTCTCACTAAGAAGGATGAGAAGACTGGTGAAACAACAGAATATGAAGATTATGACTGGGAGAAGATTACCAAGGCGGTAAAGTCTTTTGTGGATGCATATAACGATACCTTGGATGAGTCAGTAGAATCCGATAATAAGAAGGTACTGCGCAATACTGTGTATATGACGCAGTCGGCAAAGAGCATTGAGAACCTTTTAGAAGATGTAGGTATTACTATTGATGAAGATAACAAGTTATCAGTGGATGAGGAAAAGCTGAAGAAGGCTAATATGGCCGACCTTAAGACATTATTCGTTGGCAAGAATTCATTTGCAGACAAGGTAATGCAGAAGGCAAGTGCTATTAATAACGCAGTTTCTAATTCGGATGCAATTTATACCAAAGATGCTGCATATTCTGAAACATTAGCTAAGCTAGTATCCGGAAAAGTAGACGAAGAAGTATAGAAGGGTATTTTAGAAAGGAGAATTGACATGGGTGTAGATTCAGTATCAAGCACTGTAGCAAGCAGTGTATATAATAATTCAAATGTAGAAGCAGCAGCAAAGGTAAATGCAGATTCTAAGGCGGCAGAGAGTAATACAGAAGAGGCAGCGGTTTATGAGAAGTCTGGGAATACTGCTAAGAAGGCAACATATTCTGTTAATAAGATGAGCGCGGCAGACCGCAAGGCATTAGTTGAACAGTTGAAGGCAGACCAGCAGCAGAGAGCCCAGAGTTTAATCAATATTGTTAAGGATATGATGGGCAAGCAGGCAAGTACTTATGGCATTGCAAATGGCGATAAGGATGCAATGTGGAAGTTTATTGCCAGCGGTAATTATACAGTGGATGCTGCAACAGCGGCTCAGGCAAAGAAAGACATTTCCGAGGATGGATACTGGGGTGTAAAGCAGACAGCTCAGAGATTGTTTGACTTTGCAAGCGCGCTGGCAGGTGATGATGTAGATAAGATGAAGGAAATGCAGAAAGCTATGGAAAAGGGCTTTAAGCTGGCAACAAAGGCTTGGGGAAAGGAACTTCCAAGTATCAGCCATGATACAATGGATGAGGCCAATAAGATGTTTGAAAATTATTATGCATCTAAGGAAGACATTGCTAAAGATGCATAATGTAATCGCTTTTTATGTATATGCGTGGAGGAAGGTGATTGCAGTATGAAGATTGGCGAAGCAAGCGAGGTTTATTCCGCCAGAACAAAAGCTCTGTGGGATAGGAAGCTGGACTTATCTAAACGCCAGAAGGAGTTACAGGAAAATGGCGGCGATAAGGAGGAGCTTGACGCAGTCACTTTGGAGTTATCCGGCGTGAATAAAGAATATGACACAATGCATGAATTCATGGAAAAGCTTAATATGCTTAAGGCAGGACTGCACAATGTTGAATCAAGTAAGCAGCAGAGCGAGGCAATGAAGGATGCGGCGGAGGAAGAATTAAAATGTCTTGAGATTGCAAGAAGGATTGCTTCCGGAGCGAAGGTTCCCGATAAGGATGCTAAGAAGCTTATGGAATATAATGCCGAGCTGTATATGGCGGCTGTGAATGCAGCTATGCTTAATCAACATAAGTCCCGTAAGAAGTATGATTCCCTGTGGGAAGATGAGGACAAACAGAATAATCAGCAGGAAGATATTGATGCTAAGATTGATAACAGGGAGCTTACGCTGGAGACGCCGGAGATTGGTACATCCGAAAGCGCTTCTTTAGAGGCACAAGAAGGTGCAGCCATCGCATAATTTAATATGTATTAGACACTATTGTAGGAACTGAATAGTTGTATAATAATTAAGAATCTGCAGGCTGTCTTAAGCCTGCGGATTTTTTGATGTAATTTGGATAAATGTCCTATGGCATAAGAAGAAATGTAAGATATTGTGGATAATATCAAGGCGGCCATCTATATTGAAAAAAGCTGTTAATACGATTTATAACTTTAAAGCAGAAAAGCAGATGGTTCAATGTTTGCATAATATATTTGGTCAATTAATGCAAAAGTTGGTCATTTTATGTTTATACTATCTAATAAAATTGAGTTTATGCCGATAGCAGTTATAGATTAGTGTGTTAAAAAGAGAATGTACGAGGTGAGAATATGTTATTTGCCATCTGTGATGATTGTTATGAGGACAGAGTTGAGATTAGGGGGCTTATAGAACAATATAGCAAGTCAAGGAATGCCGGTATTGAGGTTGTTGAGTATTCCTCTGGCGGGGAGATGTGCAGAAGCATGGAGGAATTAAAAAAATATACCATGATTTTTCTTAATGCAAATATGAAGCGGGAAGATGGATTAAAGATTGCAAAAAAGATTACCAACATATATGAGGATATTCCGGTAGTGCTGGTTACAGAGGTGCTTAGTTATGCGCTGGAAGGTTATAGGGTAAAGGCAACTCGTTTTTTGTTAAAGAAGGATTTAAAGGCAACTCTGCCGGAGTGTTTAGATGAAATTTTAGATGAATTAAAGAAAAAGAAACAGAAAATGTCGTTTCCTTTTGTTGAGGGTGAGATTGTGCTGGAGATACAAAAGATTATATATATTGAGACGAACCGGCATAAGAATGTATTTCACACTACGGATGACGAATATGTTTTATATAAGAAATTGGACGAGATAGAGGAGGAGCTTTCGCCCTATGATTTTGTGAGGGCGCATAAAAGCTTTCTTGTTAATATGCGTTATATTGAAAAGATCAGCAGTTATAATATGAGGCTCACAACGGGAAATGAGATTTCAGTGCCTAAGTCGAGGTACCAGAATGTAAAAAGAAAATTTGCAATATATAAAGGGGCATGATTCATGCCTCTTTTTGTGTAAATAATTATACAAATTATTTTACAGTTATAAATTTAATGCTATGTTTTTGATTGAAAAGATGATATAATCAAAATAGTTGTTGCACTTATGTGTGGGGCGGATAAAAATACAGTAATAGATAAGGAGTGTGGACTATGATATTTGTAAAGACAGACGATTTAAAAGAGGGGATGCGTCTTGCTAAACCGATTTATAACCGTAATGGAGTAATGCTTTATGAGAGGGATAGCAAGCTTACTATGCAGGGTATTACCAGTATCCGTAATTTTGAACTCATTGGCATTTATGTGCTGGAGCCTGCTGAACCGGTGCCGCCTATGACTGAGATAGATATTGAGTTTGAACGTTTTCAGACTATGGCAGTATTTAGCCTTAGAGATGATATGAAGCTGGTTTTAGAGAAGAATAATTCTAGGGATTTGTATCGTCTTGCCAACCTTATTTTAGAGGGATATGGTTTTATGCATGATAAGATTCAGTTTGTGCAGAATCTTAGAAGCAGGCAGGATTTTATCTATAAACACACGTTGAATGTGGGTATTTTATGCGCACTGATTGCAGGAGCAATGGATTTACCGCAGCGGGAGAAGCTTGATACTATTGTAGCAGGTCTGCTGCATGATTTGGGAAAGCTTCTGCTTCCAAAGGAGCTTATGTATAAGACTGATGATTATGACGACGAAGAGATGAAGATTTTGGCAAAGTGTAAGGAGCAGGCTTATGACGCCATGCTTTTGGATTATGATCTTTCGCAAAATGCGAGAATTATCGTGGCGCAGTTTACAAAGCTTGAGCAGGGTGGAGATTATACGGAAGCAACCTCAAGAGGTACTAAGATACTTTGCGTGGCGGAGATATATGATTATATTACTGCCATGAAGGAAGGGGAGGAATCCATGTCTACCATTCAGGCAGTTAAGTATCTTAAGAAGCATGAAGACGAATTTGGAAAGGATGTAATAGCAGGTTTGATGAAAGCGATTCAGGTGTTGGTGCCGGGAGTCTGCGTAGAACTTACCAATGGAGAAAGAGGACTTGTAACAGAGGAGAATCCTGATGATGTAATGCGTCCGGTAGTATTGGGATTCGATACGCATATTGCTTATGATTTATCTAAAAATGACGTTTATAAGGATGTTCAGGTTAAAGACGTAATGAAGACAATGGACAACCGATATGTTATGGACCGTTCTGCGTTGAAGGAATATAGGGGAGTTCTTACCGCTAAGAGACGTCCGAGAAAATAAGCTTTAGAGTAAGGGGATAATATATGGGTAAAACGAATGAGCAGGAGAAGTTGCATAAGAATCCTTTGGGGAAGGCATTTGCAATAATTAAAGGTACTAAGAGGATGGAATTTACAGCGGATGAGATTGCAGAGCGCGTAATTGTCCCAAAGGTGGTTGAAACGGATTTGAAAAGCATTGTTGAGGCAAGATTACAGCAATGCGGGCTTTATCATCGGGTGTTTTCC
This sequence comes from uncultured Lachnospiraceae bacterium, assembly GCA_947626505.1. Taxonomy (GTDB): domain Bacteria; phylum Bacillota; class Clostridia; order Lachnospirales; family Lachnospiraceae; genus NC2004. The sequence continues at coordinate 34,181 of CANQSN010000009.1, read as the reverse complement.
AGAATTAAAACTCCGGATTCCTTAGTACATAAGTATCAGATCAAAGAATACAATGACAAAAAGAAGATTCAGGATTTGGTAGGAATAAGGATTGATTTATATTTTGAAGATGATTTAGAGATTTGCCAGCATATTATGGAAAGGTCGTTTGACCTTGTTGAGTGGTCTAGTTCTGAATCTAAGGAGGAAGAGTTTAAGGCGACAAAGATAAACGGAATTTTCAGGCTGCCGGAATATTTAATGGCTAAGATTAGTCCGGCAACTTGGGATATGGCTATAGACGATACCTTTGAGATTCAGTTTAAAACTATGTTTTTTGAAGGCTGGCATGAGATTGAGCATGACATGCGTTATAAGCAGGTGAGCGTATGGGAGAACCAGACAGCATTTTCAAGATATTTTAACAGTATTCTTGCTACTTTGGAGCTGTGCGACAAGTCCATAGTTACGCTGTTTGAGGATATGGGGCATGACCTTTATAAGAAGGGCAAATGGGAAGAGATGATTAGGACGCATTTTCGTGTAAAAATGGGCGATCAGGAGATGTATCCGGAAGTTGTTGAACTCTTAAATGATGATTACCGTAATAACACTAATAATCTTGCGAAAAATATTTTCAAGTGCCCAAGAATCAGGCTGATTGAGCAGTTGTTTATGAAAGGCTGGCCGGTTCCGATTAACGTCAATACAATTGTGGCTTTATTGAATGAATTTCGGCTGCATAATGATAAGCTCAGGGAGATTTTTAAGAAGCGTGACGTTTATAATGCGGGAAGAGTGGAGAGCAGGGCGGAGACAAGGAATTATGACCTTAAGCCATTGATTGGACATAGGGTGTTTCAGTCTAATGTTGTACTTGATACCGGTAAGCTTTCGGAAGAGGAGGCGTTTAAAAAAGCTGCTAATTATATGTATGGCTGGATATACGAGAGATATAAGGATATCGCCGGAGACATGCCCAAGGAGGTAGCTACCTATTATGGCGAGAGGACAGGATATACAGTTGGCGTAATCTATGATGAGAAGCAATACCTTATGCGTTTTCGCACCGTACATTTGGATATAGATGTCGGAGGAAGAATGTGGGTTACAAGAGCAAGGCTTATGAAAGAGGATGGCAAGCTTAAGCTTTTTGCATTTAATTCTTATTTAGAGCCGGATTCGGGTGATTACTCGGAACAGGAATTGTATTTTAGTTATCCCAAGTTCTATCGTGAGATTGCGGACAATATTGGAATATTTGACGTAGTAAAATGCGGCAGCAGTCGTCGTATTGTAAAAAAGAATCAAGTGGAAGAGGTTGTTTCCCTGATTCTTAATGAGCAGCATAGATTTCCTGTAGTTTTAATCATTTCAAAAGAGAACGACGAAGGAATGATGGATGAAAAATGGCTGGGGCAGTTTAGAGTTTCGGATTTCACGAGAAGCGTATGGCGGTACTGTCATGTGTATACAGCATATGAGGACAGTGGAAAAGAAGCGCTTTATAAGCTTGATATAGTTGAGCAGCAGACGCCGGGGCTGTATGTATTTTGGCCTAAGTGCAATAAGCAGTACGGGCAGAATTATAACGGTATAATACAATATGATTGTTATTCGGCAAGTGATGTTAAGGAATGTAGCTTCGGAAGGCATCATTCCAAGAAAAATGAATACCGGACCTATGATATTGTACGAGGAGGACAGGGTTTTTATCATAAGCTGCTTGCAGACATCCGTAATTACAATGTCAGCCAGAAATTTCCTGAAGACAGGGAAGTAATGAATGAATACTACCGTTCCAGAAGTCAGGTGGAGGAGCAGAGCGAGACTAGCGCTGATTGGAAGAAGCTGTTTCAGGAGTATAGCGTATATAACAATGAACTTATTAGTGAGAACCAGATTTTGAGACAAAAGCTGGAAGAACTTCAAAAGGAAGTATATCAATTGCAGCCTCGCAAGTAAGCTTTGCGGGGCTGCTTTGTGTTATCTGGTTACGTAGAGCGTATAGTCGGCAGAATCGCCGGATGGGGCAGTGACTGTTATGGTAAATACATTAATGCCATCCTTTAACTGCTCAGGGCCTTCGGACGCCACCGTTGCAGCTTCGCAGGAAGGGACTGCGCTGTAAGGAAAAAGCTCAGTATCCTTTGGCACTGTGATATGATATTCATAAGTTTCAGGATTCCATTTCTCTTTCATGGTACCGACTGCAATAGCAAGCTCTGACAAGGTACAGTCTTTGTCGAGCTTTTTATTTGCTGTTATTTCCAAATCTGCTGTTGCCTCTCCTAATGAAACAACAGACAAGTCTTTAAAACGTTCAAAGTTTATATTTGACAGTGAAAAATGGCAGCTTCCTGTTTCCAAAGCAGAGAATTTAAGAGTATATGTTTTGGAGGAGGTTGCTTCTTTAAATGTATCCTCCAAAACAAAATCACCTGATGCGCCGGTAACTAAATCCTGCTTTCCGGTATATTCGGCAAGGGTATTATCAAATGCTAAATGCGCAGTTAAATGCTGCATAGGCTCTGCTGTCTTAATTGCAATTTGAATTGTAAAATCCTGCCCTTTTTTTATGCTGTCGCTGGAAGTAGTAATGGTACAGGTGTCGTTATCCGCTTTTGATACTGTCATATTGTTTTTTGGAATAAGCAGACAGACAGCGATTACAGCGATTGCAATAAAGGATAATATAAGGCATAAAACGATAGGTTTTTTCATGTGATTTCCTCCTAAAAGGTATTTATAGTTTTGTTTACTTTGCAATTACAATTTTATAGTCAGTTTTGGTTCCGTCTTCTGCTGTACAGGTAACGGTAATAGTGTTGTTTCCGGAAACTAAGTTATAGGTGCCTGTGCCGGATACTTTAGAGCGGCTGCTTACCGGCTCGGCAGTTATATTTACCTTGGAAACTCCGCTTACATAAGCAGTATAGGAGGTTGTCGCATAATTAAATGTTGAATTCATGCTTATCTCTTTTTTATTGTTTTTAATCTTTAAGGATTTCAAAAAGCTGTTGGGATTGCCTTTGCTTTCAGGCAGGGCGCAGCAGGCTTCCGGCATATCGTTATAATACGGAATGTAAAATGTATATGAATTATCAAGCAGTTTATTGTTATTGTAGGTGTTGTAGTTGGACTTTGAATAGCTTAAGGAAGCTGTTACAGCAGTCATATACTGGTGCGTGTACAGTGATTTAGGAACAACTACGTTGAATTTTTGCGTGTACATGGTATTCTGCCCCAGTGTAATATATTGGCCTGCGATATATTGCGCGCCGCCTACAATGGATTTGTATGGGGTAGTCCAAGGGCGGTTATAGGTAGAGCCTTTTTTTGCCCAAGAAAGCCCGTTTGCAACTGCCTGACCGGTAGCGCTGTCATTTGCCCCTATATTGTAAAAGTTATAATAACCTTCATAGCCCTTATATGTTCCGCTGGTTGAGTTACTTCCTGAGACTCCAACCTCATTCTTAACTCGGGTTACAAGGTAGTAGGGGCTTACGCTGGAGGCTGTAGCGGCATCCATAAAGGCGTGGCAGTATGAGCCCGAAATATTTTCCTTTGTTAATATGTCTGTAACATTGTAGTTTCCGCTCATAAACGTATTGTTAAGCATAGTCTGGACTACTTCAGCAGTCTGGTTTGCTTCGTAGGACAGAGATTCAAACTGGAAAATGCCTTCTTCGCTTAGGAAGTTTCGCGGGTCTATATAATATGCGATAACATTTTCATTTGCAGTATACCAGTTAGTTCCGTCACGCAGGCTGTATGTGTCAGTACTCCAGTCGTAGTCTCCCGGTGCAGTGGACAGATACGAAAAGGGAGCGCTGTATGTATCCGCATTACCGCCTTTTGGGCAGTTGCTTTGGATAGTATTCTTAGCGTCTGTTTTTTCATTGGCAATGACGTCATTCCATGAAAGTCCGGTTTTTACCGGCTTGAAAATCCATGACGGGTGCGCTTGGTGAAGCGCGGTCAGCGAAGCGTGGTAGCTCGCCGGAAACTCCGCTAAAGCTTCAGAAAACATTGCGTCTGACGATAATTCAACCGATGCCGAAGGAATATAGCCTGTAATGTTAGATGTGCCATTTGAAAATGAAACCTTATACCAATGGACACTGTTTACTGTAAGCTCTCCCAATACAAGAACAGAAGTCCCTGCATTTGCAGTACCTTTATTGGAAGCCAGAAGGGAAGCAACCCTGTAAGTTTTTGACTTCTTTGTTACTGTAGCGCTATATTTGGAAGTGTTTTTTGTTGTCGCTGTTACAGGGGTTAAGCGAGAGTAAACAATGTAGCCGGTGCCATATTTTGTCTTGCATTTTGCCCATTTCTTGCCAGCAACTTTAAGAGAACCCAGAATAATAACGTCTGTTTTCTTAGCGGCGGCTCCAAGCTTTTTGCTGGTAGAGTTGGCTTTTTTATATACGCCGGACTTTAACCGCACAATTGCAACCTTATATTTGGTTGATTTTGCAGTTACAGGCTGAAACTTAATATTTTTTGCACGGATATATCCGCTGTAGTTTTTTCTTAGTTTTTTAGTTTTTGCTTTATACCATGTAATAGAGCCAACCTTCTTTTTGCTGCCCGCATAAACCAGAGTACCTGTAGGCAATACAGCCTTTACTGCTGAAGCGGTGCTGCGGCTTTTATACATATAGGAGGTTGCTTTAAGATTGCCATACCGATAATATTTTTTGCCGGCGCTTGCAGCTTCAGTGGTTGAAGAAGTGGTTGAGTCAGGAGTTTTTGTTTTATTTTTCTTCTTTTTATTTATGTAAATGCTGTATACAAAACCGGTATAGGTGTTATTGCCTGCTTTAAATTGAATCTTATACCATACCTCTCCTTTTTTATTTGTTTTTTGATTTAATATAGTTACCTTTTTGCCAACAGACAGCGATGTAATAACATCGGCATTAGTGGAAGCCTTTTTGCGCACATTTAAACCGTCAGTATTGACAATTCCGGTAAGAGCAGCCCGCGCCTTAGTAGTGTTGGCAAAAGGCGTAAAGATTAAAATGAATGCCATTAAGAATGCAAAAAAACGATTATGCTTATTTATTTTTTTAATGTGTGCGTTTTCTGTCATATGTATTCTCCTTCTTAAACGGTTATAATCTGAAAATGGATGCTGTACAGCAGCACCCATTAGTAAGCTTAAATGCCTATTTTTTCCCATAAGAAGCCAGCGCATCTTGTAAAACACTGAAAATGGAGGCGTTCACCTTTGATTTTCCGGAAGAACTTAAAGCATCTGTAAGCGGATTGCTTAAGGAAGCAAAGTTAAGCAAATCATCATCTGAAGAAGAATCTGTATCATTATCCGAATACGAACCTGACAATATCTTCATGTAATCATTTGCAAATTTCATGTAATCCTCATAAGAGTATTCGGAATTATCAGAGCTTAAAATGCGGTTATTGTTATCACGCACAACATAATCAGCATTGTCGTCCGGCGTAATTGTAATTCCGTCTGTTTCATCTGTGCTTGTTAAATGCAAATCTACATTAGGGATATCCGCCAGCGCTTTATTAAGCTTAGCGTCCTGCTTAGCCTTTGCCTGCTGTTCAGGCGTCAGATAAACATTAGTATTGCTATTATCGGCAATATTAGCAATATCAGGGGCGGTAACTCCATTATCATAGTAGTTAAGAACCTTCTTAACGTAGTTTTGTGTTTCTGCATAGGGCGGTATTCCGCCATACTTGTCAACTGCGCCGCTTCCTGCGCTGTAAGCGGCGAGAGCAAAAGAAACATTGCCATTATATTTTTTTAGATGGGCCGCAATCAGCTTGGCGCCGCCCATAATATTCTGCTCTGCATCGTAGGGGTCTATAACTCCTAATGACTTTGCTGTGGCCGGCATTAACTGCATAACGCCCATAGCTCCTGCACTGGAGGTTACATTTGAAGTAAAATTGCTTTCCTGCTTTGCGATTGCTTTAAGCAGATTAACATCTACGCCATATGTATGGGATGCCTTGTCAAATATATCGTTTAATGCGGACATGCGGGTTTTTAATGAACTGCCTGAGGAAGTTGTTTTGTCCAGCTTGTCCATAACTGTATCGAAATGAACGCTTCCATCACTGTCCTTTGCAGTTGACTTTGAAGCAATAGTTACACTGGAAAACTGTGAACCGTCCACTCCGTTTATTGCTATATTAGGCATTTGCCACACTCCTTTCCTGCACAATCATACACAGTATAGCATTATTCAGAAAAATCTACAAGCAGTTTGGCATAAAAATACCAAACATCAATTTAAGGTAAAACGTCAGTTTTAGATTAAAAAAATTTTGTTAATATTTTTATTATTAATAATACCGATACAATATAATTACGGAAAATGTATGAAGTGTAATTATATAATAAAGGAACGAGGTGAAGGAATCGTGAGAAAACGAGGGGTAAAAGATAGTAAAATATGAGATTGAATGCAAAGTATACCATATGTAATTGGGACTAGCTTATTTTGGCTGGAAATGGTAATATAGAATACAGGGAAAGGGAGACGTATGAGAGTTATAGCGGCAGGGGTTTTTAAAAATAAACAAAATAGATACAAGTTTTAATAAAGATGGTGATATATACATGAAAAATCAAGTGGATATGACTAATGGCTCTCTTGGGGATAAAATTATAAGGTATGCCATACCGCTGGCTGTAACCGGTATATTACAGCAGCTTTTTAATGCGGCAGATATCGCAGTAGTTGGACGGTTTGCCGGCAAGGAGGCAATGGCGGCAGTGGGGAGCAATAGTCCTGTGGTAGGATTGCTTGTCAATCTGTTTGTCGGGATTTCACTGGGAAGTAATGTTATAATTGCAAAATCAATAGGACAGAATAATCAGAAAAATGTTTCAAGGTCAGTGCACACTTCTATTATTGTAGCTCTGCTTGGCGGAGTATTTATTTCTGTACTTGGGCTGTTTTTGGCGGAGGATATTATAAGGCTGTTGGGAGTGCCCGACGAGGTTTCTCTAATGGCGGCGAAATATCTTAAAATTTATCTTCTTGGTATGCCCGTAATACTTTTATACAATTTTGAATCTGCAATATTTAGAAGCTGCGGCGATACAAAAACCCCGCTTATGGCGCTTTTGGTTTCCGGAGCAACTAATGTAGCGCTTAATCTGTTTTTTGTTATTGTGCTTGGCATGGATGTGGACGGAGTAGCGATTGCAACCGTTATTTCAAATTTATTAAGCTCCGTTATATTATTTGCGGCGCTGCTTAAAACGGATATGGTTATCCGGTTAAATATAAAAGAAATAGGTATAGATGCAAGGCTTCTTATAGATATTTTGAAGATAGGAGTTCCGGCTGGGATACAGGGAATGATATTCTCCTTTGCAAACATTGTTATACAGTCGGCAGTGAACAGTCTTGGAACAACGGTAATGGCGGCGTCGTCCGCTGCTTATAATCTGGAAATATTTGCTTATTATGTAATGAATTCATTTGGACAGACTTGCACCACCTTTGTCGGGCAGAACTTCGGCGCAGGTAAAAATATCAGATGCTTAAAGTCGTTAAAGCTGTGCCTGCTTCAGTGCGCCGCTGCAACAGCCGCTGTCTGTACAATGATTCTTATATTTGGCAAACCGCTGCTTGGAATTTTTAATAAGGATACGGACGTTATTGATACCGGATATATCAGGCTTAGTTATATATTTTTTGCGTATGCATTTAGTTTTGCGCAGGAAGTGTTGTCAGGATATTTAAGAGGATATGGAGTTTCGTTTATTCCGGCGCTCTGTTCTGTGGTGGGAATATGCGGAGTAAGGCTTGTATGGATATTTACCGTATTTAAGATGTATCCCTCATTTGTGACGGTTATGAGGGTTTACCCTTTAAGCTTAGGTATAACTGCGCTTGCCATTTTATTAGTGACATTGGTTGTTAAACCGTCAAAACGTTTTAGGATAGAAAAATATTAAGCCCGCAGCATATGCGGCTTTGCAATTAAAGTAACGTAATTTCAGCAGATTGTAAAATAGCGGTGAAGCAGGAGGACGAGAAATGACAGCAATGAATACAGTAAAGGAAGAGATTAAAAAAGCAGTAAAGGGAAAGGATGAGGTTATTGAAAAGGTTTTAGCGGCAATGCTCGCCGGAGGCCATATACTGCTTGAGGATATTCCGGGCGTAGGTAAGACAACCCTTGCTATGGCAATTGCAAAATCAATGTCTTTAAGCTATAAGAGAGTGCAGTTTACGCCTGACGTCCTTCCAAGCGATATTGTGGGATTTTCTATGTACCAGCCGAACACAAAAACCTTTGAATACCAGCCCGGCGCAGTGTGCTGCAATTTATTTTTAGCGGACGAGATTAATCGGACTTCACCTAAAACCCAGTCCGCCCTTTTAGAGGTAATGGAGGAAGGAAATGTGACTGTGGACGGTGTTACCAGACCGTTACCGCAGCCATTTACAGTTATTGCAACTGAGAATCCGCTGGGCTCATCAGGAACGCAAATGCTGCCGGAATCACAGCTTGACCGCTTTATGATTTGCCTTACCATGGGTTATCCTGAGCATGAAGCAGCTATAGATATTCTTATGGGAAATGCAAGCAGACCATTATCGCTGCTTAATGAAGTAATATCTGTTGAAGAATTCAGCGAGCTTAGGGATAAGACTAACGACATGTATATTGACCGTTCCATATATGAGTATATTGTAAACTTGGTAGAGAACACCAGAACCAATGAGCTTTTCTCTATGGGAGCAAGTCCCAGAGGAAGTATTGCGCTGCTTAGAATGGCAAAGGCGATGGCTGTATTATCAGACAGGGATTACGTAACTCCGGAGGATATACGCAAGATTCTCATAGAGGTTTTGGGCCACAGGGTAAAGCTCTCGTCAAAGGCAAGAGCGGAGGGAAAGAGCATAGAGGAGGCGTTATTGTCCTTATATGCAGATATCAAGGTTCCAAGAACATAGAAGAACATCAAATATAAAGCTAACGGGAGGCGGGCTATGAAACGTATTCGCAATATAGTAAGGTATGCTATTTTCTTTGCGCTAAATATTTATATTATGTTTGTGTTTCACAGCTATGTGAATTTTATATTGCTTGTCGGCATGACGCTGGTTCCGCTTTTAAGTTTATTTTCGACATGGAGGCTGTCAAAAGAAATCGGCATAGCTTTTAGGCTTCCTAAGGAATCTATGAAAAAGGGCGAGGAATTTAATATATATGTCGAGCTTAAGAATCCGCTTAGACTCCCCCTTGTAAATGCATATATTAAAATAAAGTTTTCCAATCCATTCTATGGCGAAGAAAATATAATTACATTGAATGTTCCGATAAGAGCTCAGAAAACTATGGAGTATTCATATACTGTAATGATGGAATATTGCGGCAGGGTTTTAGTGGAGGCGGAAAGTATAAAGCTTGTCGGACTTCTTGGGATTTATGAGGTGACAAGAAAGGTTGACGCGCAGGGAGAATGCCTTATTTATCCAAATGGAGAGCCTAGAAACCAAGAAGCGGGACAGACATATATGCGCGGAGTTACGGAGGCAATGGAAAGCAAAGAAAAGGGCTATGATTTTTCAGAGGTAAGCGATATAAGAGAGTATATTCCGGGAGATAAGCTTCAGAATATTCACTGGAAGCTTTCAATGAAGAAGGACGAGCTTATGGTTAAGGAGAGGGTAAGCGTTTCTGCCATGCAGCTAAACGTATTGGTGGATTTGGTAAATGATGAAGAAATGCGGCTTGAGGCTGTGCTTGAGCTTGCCGACAGCATTACAAGCTCATTTGTGCTTCAGAACCTTCCCTTCACGGTATATTATTACAGTGTGAATCGGGCTGAGCTTTGCAGCTGTTATATTGGAAGTGAGATAGAACGTCATCAGTGGCTTGAGCTTTTGCTCTATGACAGCGGTAATGTGAAAGCTGGCTATACAGAGGATTTGTTTATAAGGCAGAATTTGAATGAGGGTACATATCTTTATATCGGGTATGACGACGGTTCGGCGGATGAAAATGCAATTTTTGGCAGACAGCGCACTGCGGCGACTCTAAGGAGCTGATAATATGTTTAAAAAAAATAAAAAGCAAAAAAAACATAAAGAAGATGTATGCCTGATGAAAGGTATGTATCTAAAGGAGGATAAGGTAAGTACAAAACAGATACTTTTTACGGGCTGTCTTAGGAGCCTTATAGTATTCTGCGTAGTGTTCGGTTCAGTGGGAGGCTTTTTGTCGGCATTTAACATAGAGTATAATTATTTGCTGGTTGTATTTTTTTATCTGCTTTTATCAGTATATGCTTCCATTCTTTATACTGCGCCTAAGTTGTGGCACAGGGATTCATTCTATATACTCTTTTTCGCCGCGTTTGTCGGCGCAATATATGTTTTCAGGGTACATGCCAATTCAGGTTTATACGAGATTATAAACGCTGTTTTGAATTATGCTAAGCAATTCTTTAATCTTTCCGGCGTAATTGAATATGATGTGCAGATTGATAACCCATATCTCACTGTCACGATTTTGGCAATATTTGTAGGCATGATGGAGATTCTTGTGCTTAATGTCTGGATTTATGTAACTATGGGAATCGGATGGACGGTGTTTATTTCCTTTCCGATTTTACTTGTTCCGCTTTATATGAAGCTTTCACCGGATTTATTCTATATTTTTATACTTGGAGCGGGCTATTTGGCAGTAATGGTTTACAAGGCAAACGGTCACTATGTATCCTTTGCCGGAGATACCTCAACCCGCGCCGCGGGCTTGAAGAAAAACCGTATTTTATATACTCAGGATTTTAAAGGATTTAGGAGCATTTTACTTTTTATAATTTTAAGCAGCTTTTTAATTGCCGTAATTGCAGGCAATATAATGTCTCCGGCAAGACTTGACAGACAGTTTAAAAGTGATGAACTTAGGGATAGTACTTCGGAAATCATTGGAAATGTGGTTATGCTGGGATTTGGAGCATTATTTAACTCGTACAGCTCTACAGGCGGTATGAGCGACGGTATGCTTGGGGGAATATCCAATATAAGGCCCGATAACCAGCCGGATTTGATTGTTTCCTACACGCCTTACAGTAATGAGGCAGTATATTTAAAAGGTTTTACAGGCGGGGAATATGGCGACAATCAATGGCTGGATTTGTATCCGCATGTTTATAGTAAGACTATTTATGGCCCGAACGGACCGATTATAAATGAAAAGGAGGTAGAGGAAGACCAGCCTATATTTGAAAAGGAAAGCATGAAGGCAGAGGCGGACTCGCTCAAGAAGGATTATGAGAATAATGCAGAATATGGCGCAAAGGGCAGGATGGATATAAAAAATGTTGGAGCCAGCGTTCATTATCTTTATTATCCGTATTATACTACGCTGCCCGATTATTCTGTATATGGCAGAAACTATAATCTTACGGTTGGAATTGATATGTGGCAAGAGGCAAGCTACACTTATTATCCTAAACAGATATGGGGAAATATTGGAGAGAACAAGCCTTCTGATATAGATGCGTCGCAGATAGACGATGTATTTTTAGAAGTTCCGGACAAGAATCGGGAAGTGATTGCAAAGGAGTGCGAGAGTATTGGTTTAAACGCCAATATGAGTGAAAATGAAATTGCAAATGCAGTAAGCCTGTATTTTGAAGAAAATATTCCTTACACGCTTAGGCCGGGGGCAACTCCCAGAGGCGAGGATTTTATAAATTATTTTCTTACAAAAAACCGCAAAGGTTTCTGCGCGCATTTTGCTTCCGCGGCTACTCTGATTTTTCGTCAGATGGGGATACCCGCAAGGTACGTTGAGGGTTATGTGTTTTCAATGGAAACCGCTTTGGCTTCAGATGAAAATGAAACAAAAAATTATGACGATTACTACGACGGATATTCCGACCTCGGCGAGTCCACGGTTTTGGATGTGGAAGTAACGGACGCTATGGCTCATGCGTGGGTGGAAATTTATGTTCCGGATTTTGGATGGAGAGTAGTTGAGGTTACGCCGGGAAGCGCAGAGGAAACTGATGAAGACGATTTCTGGTCGGCATTTTCCAGAGCTTTAAATGATAGGATGGAAGAAACTGTCGGCAATACCGGAGGAAACACGCTGAGTCAGATACGCCTTTCTAACCTGTCGTGGATGTTATATGCAGTATTGGGTTTATTTGCTGCGCTTTGCCTTTTCATGCTTGGTAAAATGACTATAAGGAAGGTGAAAAGGTATAAGAGCTGTCACCAAAAGGACGAGAGAGAAGCGCTTATTGCATGTTATGCAAATATATGCGACATGGAAAGAATGTGTAATGAGGAATTTTATCTTTGCGGAAGCCATTTGGAGCAGCTTAAGTTATTTGCCGCAAAGTATCAGCAGGCGTTTGACTTAAAAAATATCTGTGAGATTATTGAGAGGGTAAGCTTTAGCAGGCAGGGGATTGAAGCAGAGGAGTATGAAATGACGATGTCATGTATAAATGAGCTTAAGAGGGCAATTTACCATAATGCAAATATGCTGTTAAAGTTAAGACTGTTATTGAGATAAATCTGTATAAAGTGCAAAAAGTCAACAAAAATTTGTATTATGTGTTGACAAAATCAGAATAAGCGAGTAAACTATTAAATGGTTAGTAAACGCTAACCATTTTTTAGACCAGTGGGTTAGCATAGACTAATTAATGTTTGATGTGTAAAAGGGTGGTTTGTATGACATTAAAGGATGCAGTTGAAGGAAATGAATACATTATTCAGCATGTAGAAGCAGACGATGAGGAGTTAGAGTCTTTTTTGCTTTCCCTCGGATGTTACAGCGGCGAAGCGGTTACTGTTGTTTCTCGTTTGAGGGGCGGCTGCGTTGTTTCTATCAAAGACGGAAGATATAATATAGATAATCAGTTGGCTGAAGCTATACACATTTAATGGTGAAGTATAGGCGGCTGATTATTTTTTGGTCAAGGGTTAGATATAACTAATAAAAGTTATATTATACTTACGGAAATTGTTATAAAACTCAAACTTTAAAGCTATAGCTTCATACAAAAAAAGCTTAAGCGAAAAAATTTGAGTATAAAAATATAAAATATTATTGTATTATTTAGGAGGAGGTTATTTCAATGAGAATTGCTTTAGCAGGCAACCCTAATTCCGGCAAAACAACAATGTATAACGCTTTGACCGGACGTAATGAAAAGGTAGGAAACTGGGCGGGTGTTACTGTAGATAAAAAGGAGCATCTGCTGAAAAAAACGTATTATGACGGCGATGGTCAGATAATTATAGTCGACCTTCCGGGCGCTTATTCCATGTCGCCCTTTACGAGTGAGGAGAGCATAACAAGCTCATATGTAAGGAAAGAAAATCCGGATGTTATTATCAACATTGTAGACGCTACTAATCTCAGCCGAAGCCTTTTCTTCACTACACAGATTTTAGAGCTTAATATTCCCGTTATAGTCGCTCTTAATAAGAGTGATATTAACGAGAAGAAGGAGACGAAGATTGACAATAAGCTTCTGTCTGAAAAGCTTGGCTGTCCGGTGATAAATACAGTTTCTACATCTGCGGAGGGTTTAAAGGAAGTTATAGACGCCGCTGTAATTAATGCAGATACGCATAGTTCTCCGGTTTACCGTCAGGGCGATATTGATTTGACAGATAAAAAGGCGGTTGAGGAAGCCGACCGTAAACGTTTTGAGTTTGTAAACAGCATTGTAAATGCTGTTGAAACCCGCAAGGTTTTGACTAAGGACAAAAATGCCAGCGATAAGCTTGATGTTATTTTAACTAATAAATGGCTTGGTATTCCTGTTTTTGCTGTTGTAATGTGGCTTGTATTTGAGATTTCGCAGGCGTGGGTAGGCCCGTTTATTGCCGACACATTAGTTGCGTGGCTGGAAGGCTTTCAGGCATGGGTGGGCGGTTTATTTGAAAATGCTTCGCCTTTATTGTCGGCATTGCTTGTCGATGGAGTTATAGGCGGAGTGATTGCAGTTGTAGGATTTCTTCCGCTTGTTATGGTAATGTATTTCCTTATCGCCCTTCTTGAAGACTGCGGCTATATGTCCAGAGTGGCGGTCTTGCTTGATCCTATCTTTAAGAAGGTAGGGCTTTCAGGTAAATCAGTAATTCCGTTTGTTATTACTACAGGCTGTGCAGTTCCGGGAATTATGGCAAGCCGCACCATTCGCAATGAGCGTGAAAGAAGGGCGACTGCAATGCTTTCGCCATTTATGCCCTGCGGCGCTAAGATTCCTGTAATCGCCCTTTTCGCCGGAGCGTTTTTTGACGGAGCGGGCTGGGTGAGCTGGCTTATGTATTTTTCAGGTATTGTTCTGATTTTCCTTGGTGCGCTGCTTGTAAACAAGGTTGCCGGTTATAAGGCAAGAAAGTCATTTTTTATAATCGAGCTTCCGGAGTATAAGAAACCCTCCCTTTTAGGAGCCTTCAAATCAATGTGCAGCCGAGGATGGGCGTATATAGTTAAGGCGGCTACAATTATACTTCTCTGTAATACAGTCGTTCAGATTATGCAGACTTTTGACTTGAGTTTACATGTTGCTAAGGCGGCGGACGATTCAATACTTGCCTTTATAGCAACCCCATTTGCTTATCTGCTTGTTCCTATTGTGGGCGTTTTAAGCTGGCAGCTGGCGGCAGCGGCAGTTACGGGATTTATTGCAAAGGAAAATGTAGTCGGTACATTGGCGGTTTGCTTTGTTGGACTTGAGAATCTTATTGACACAGAAGAACTTGCGCTTATGGAGGGAGCGGGCGTAGAGGCGGCTGGAGTGATGGCGATTACTAAAGTTGCGGCGCTTGCGTATCTTATGTTTAACCTTTATACTCCGCCCTGCTTTGCAGCAATTGGCGCAATGAATTCTGAGATGAAGAGCGCAAAATGGGTATGGGGCGGAATTGGACTTCAGTTTGCTGTAGGCTATACTGTCGCTTATATGGTATACACAATTGGAACATTGATTACTGCGCCTTCTACGTTAAATGTTGGCGCCGCTATTGCAGGATTTGCTGCTGTGGCTGCTATGGCTATGATTATTGTTATGATTATAAATAATACTAACAGAAGGCTTAAAACAGAGTATGCTCTTGCGAGATAGAATAGGGCGTAAGGAGGTAAATAAGAATGAACATAGGGGATATTATTATTATTTTAATTCTTTTATGCATTATTGCCGGCATTTTCTACTATTTATACAGGGCTAAAAAGCGTGGACAAAAATGCATTGGATGCCCGTATGGAAAGGGATGCGGCAATAATTGCACCTGTTCAGATAAAATAAATGATTAAATTTGTCAATGACATATGGAAGGATTAGTGGTACAATTTAATAGACAGCTTAGAATACAAACTGAATAATTGTAATTCCATAAATAATATACTGGAGGAACGGATATGGGTGGATTTTTTAGCGTTGCATCAAAGGGAGACTGTGTATTTGACTTGTTTTTCGGTACGGATTATCATTCCCATCTCGGCACCAGACGCGCGGGCATGGCGGTATATGATGATGATAAGGGATTTGAAAAGGCTATTCACAAGATTGAAAATGCACCATTTCGCACTAAATTTGAAAAAGAAGCTAATACTATGGAAGGTAAATATGGTATTGGGTGTATTTCTGATTATGAGGCTCAGCCGATTTTGGTCCGCTCCCATCATGGTTCGTTTGCAATTACCACAGTTGGCAAGATTAATAACGCAGAGGAGATTATGTCTGATATACTGGATAATAATACTCACTTCTTTGTTATGAGTAATGGAGAGATTAACGCTACAGAGCTTGTGGCGGCGATTATTAATCAGAAGGATAATTTCGTGGAGGGCATTCAGTATGCGCAGGAGATTATTGACGGTTCAATGTCGATTATGATTCTTACTGAAAAGGGAATATACCTTGCGAGGGACAGATTCGGCAGAACGCCTATAGTGGTAGGCAGTAAGGAAGATTCTTACTGCGCAGCTTTTGAGAGCTTTGCATATCTTAATCTTGGATATACTACGCTTAGGGAGTTAGGCCCCGGAGAGATTGCTGTTATGAATGAGATGGGGGTAAGGACTCTTGTACAGCCCGGTAAGGATATGAGGATATGTGCATTTCTTTGGATTTACTATGGATATCCGTCTTCTACCTACGAGGGGGTAAATGTTGAAGAGATGCGTTATCGGTGCGGCAAGCTGCTGGCAAGGAGAGATGATGTGAAACCGGATATTGTAGCGGGCGTGCCGGATTCCGGTACCGCCCATGCAATTGGCTATGCCAATGAATCAGGTATTCCATTTTCAAGGCCATTCATTAAATACACTCCTACATGGCCGCGTTCATTTATGCCTACTATTCAAAGTAAGCGCAATTTGATTGCCAGAATGAAGCTTTTGCCGGTGCATGAATTGATTGACGGTAAGAGCCTGCTTTTGATAGACGATTCCATTGTACGAGGAACGCAGATGCGCGAGACTACAGAATTTTTATATGAAAGCGGAGCTAAGGAGGTACACATAAGACCGGCATGTCCGCCATTGATATTCGGATGTAAATATCTAAATTTTTCCAGAACTACTTCAGAGCTTGAGCTTATTACGAGAGAGGTAATCAGTGAGCTGGAAGGAAGTAAAGAGGTATCTGATGATACTTTAAGGGAATATGCGGATTATGCCTCTGAAAAATATGAAAAAATGGTTGAGGGGATTAGGAAGAAGCTTAATTTTACAACGCTTAGATTCCACCGTCTGGATGATATGATAGAGTCTGTAGGTATTGATGAGGACAAGCTTTGTACATACTGTTGGAGCGGCAGAGAATAAAGATTTGACTATATGTGCGCGAATTGGTATTATGTTATAGGTATTTATCACTAAATATGAACAGGAGAAGAATAAAATGAACAAGTCAGAACTTGAAAAGATGGCTGTTGAGGTTCGTAAGGGAATTGTGGCTTCTACTCATAGCGCGAAGTCCGGACATCCCGGCGGTTCCCTTTCTGCAGCAGACATTTTTACTTATCTCTATTTTGAAGAACTGAATGTAGATCCCAAGAATCCTAAAAAGGAAGACAGGGATCGTTTTGTGCTGTCTAAGGGGCATACTGCGCCCGGGTATTATGCGGCGCTGGCGCACAGAGGCTTTTTCCCTGTGGAAGATTTGCTAAAGTTAAGGCATACCGGAGAGTATCTTCAGGGGCATCCCGATATGAAGCATACGCCGGGGGTAGATATGTCTTCCGGCTCTTTGGGGCAGGGGCTTTCTGTTGCTGTGGGAATGGCGTTGTCTGCAAAGCTTAAGAATATGAGCTACCGCACATACTGTCTTTGTGGAGATGGTGAGATTCAGGAGGGACAGATTTGGGAGGCTGCGATGTTTGCAGGACATAGAAAGCTTGATAACCTCTTGGTAATTGTAGACAATAATAATCTCCAGATTGACGGTACGGTAGAGGAGGTGTGTTCTCCATATCCTATAGACGAGAAGTTTAAAGCATTTAACTTCCATGTTATTACTATTGACGGTAATGATTTTGAAGACATTGACAGTGCATTTAAGGAGGCAAAGTCTGTAAAGGGTAAACCTACGGTAATTATTGCCAATACCATGAAGGGCAAGGGCATATCCTTTATGGAAGGACAGGTGGGCTGGCATGGCAAGGCTCCTAATGACGAGGAATATAGGATTGCTATGGAAGAATTACAGAAGGCAGGTGAAGCGTTATGTTAGAACAGAAGATGGTAGCAACAAGAGAAAGTTATGGTAACGCTTTGGTAGAGCTTGGAAAAGAGCACGACAATTTAATTGTGTTGGATGCAGATTTGGCGGCGGCTACAAAGACAGGAATTTTCAAGAAGGAATTTCCTGACAGGCATATTGATTGTGGAATTGCAGAGGCTAATCTTGCCGGAATTGCAGCGGGTATGTCCACATGCGGATTTGTGCCATTTATGAGTACGTTTGCCATGTTTGCGGCGGGTAGAGCTTTTGAGCAGGTACGTAACGCGATTGGGTATCCGCATTTGAATGTTAAGATTGGAGCTACACATGCCGGAATTTCTGTTGGTGAGGATGGAGCTACCCACCAGTGCAATGAGGATATTGCGCTTATGCGGGAGATTCCGGGAATGGTGGTTATCAATCCATGTGATGATGTGGAGGCAAGAGCTGCGGTGAAAGCGGCGTATGAGTATGTCGGGCCGGTATACATGAGGTTTGGAAGGCTGGCGCTTCCTATAATAAACGACTCAAGCGATTATAAGTTTGAGATTGGAAAAGGCGTGGAGCTTCGCAAGGGTAAAGACCTTACGATTATCGCTACAGGACTTGCTGTATCGGAGTCTCTTAAGGCGGCGGAAATGCTTAAAGAAAAGGGCGTGGATGCGCAGGTAATAAACATTCATACAATAAAGCCAATCGATAAGGATATTATTATTGCAGCGGCAAAGGCAACCGGCAGGATATATACGGTTGAAGAACACTCTGTAATAGGAGGTCTCGGAAGTGCGGTAATGGAAGTGCTGAGTGAGAATTGCCCTACAAAAGTAACCCGTATTGGAATTAAGGATGTATATGGGGAGTCAGGACCTGCAAAGGAGCTGCTTCATAAGTATGGACTTGATGCTGAGGGAATCGCAAATACAATTTTACAATAAAAATAAGCTGCAAAATAAGCTGCCGCACTAATTAGCGCGGCAGCTTATTTCTTTATAAACGCTTTATAATCTGCGAATCTTACCTTCCTTCATCTCCATACCATTAAAACATTCGTTAAAGCAGCCGAAATTGACTGTTACAAAATAAGGTGAAACATATATAACAGTGCCATCTCTAAAGCCTTTGCCGCTTTCTCCGTGGTTGGCGTGAAGTGAAGCGGTAACGTTGTCTCCTACGCAAAAATAATCAGTCAGATTAATAAATGAGTTTGAATGAATCTGTTCCTGCATTGTATATTCTCTCCTTTTTCTTAAGCTGCTAATATTGTAGCAAGGTTCTTTGATAAAATCAAGTTGTAGGACAAATATGGCGTTACGTTGCTGAAACAGCAGTTTTTAAGGCAACCTCCATCATATCTGTAAACGTCTGCTCCCTCTCGTTGGCAGAGGTTGCTTCACCCGTAATTATATGGTCGCTTACAGTAAGAATTGCCAATGCTTTAATACCGTATTGCTGAGCAACCGTATACAATCCGGCTGTTTCCATTTCAACTCCAAGTACGCCATATGATGCATATCTCTCATTAAGCCACTCGTCATGCCCATAAAACTCATCAGTGGATAGTATAGGGCCTACATGAGTTTTATCAGATAATCCCTTGTCAACAGCAGCCTGATAAGCAGCTTGAAGCAGTGAAAAATCGGCAGTTGGCGCAAAATCATAGCCGCCAAAACGGGTTTTGTTAATATTGGAGGTGGTATTGGCGCTCATGCCCAGAATTAAATCCCTAACCTTAACGCTTTTTTTAATTGCGCCGCAGGTGCCAATTCTTATTATTTTTTTAACATTATAAAATTTAATAAGCTCTGTGGAGTATATCAAAAATGAAGGAATACCCATTCCTGAGCCCTGAACGCTTATTTTTCTGCCCTGATAGGTGCCTGTATATCCATACATTCCCCGAACCTCGTTATACAGAGTTGCATTTTCAAGAAAATTCTCTGCCACAAACTTGGCGCGTAATGGATCTCCCGGCATCAATACAGTATCTGCAATGTCGTTTGGTCCGGCATTAATGTGTGTACTCATATTGTAACCTCCTTTTGTATCGTCTTAATGTATCTTATATAAATAGTATACATTTTTTTCTCTCAAAATACAACATTACAATATTAATGCCTTACGCTATTCGCACCCCTTCATAATGATAAGCTTATCACCGGCGTTAATGGCTTCATTTTCCAGTTGGTTACAGCTTTTAATAAGGTCTACAGTGGTATAGTAGGTTTTTGCAATGCTCCACAGGGTATCGTCAGGTTTTACAATATAGCCGACCATTCCGGGCATTCTCTGCATTTTTTCCGCGTCTAATGGAGTAATGTCAACCTCTTTTATAGTGTCAATTTTTTGATTTTCAAATGCAATGGCAGAGAGGGAAATAATTGCTTTTAGTTCAACCTCGTTGCTGTCTACCATGTGGAGGGTTATTTGGTCAAGGTTTGCAGATATTTCATATGTGTCGTTTTTTGTAAGTCCCTCTAATTCTACCAGATAGCGGAATGGCACCATAAGGGAGGTGGAGCTCAAAGGAGTGCTGTCGCTGCCGGAAAAATACAAAATATCTGCAGTAACCAGCCCTTCAACATTTACACCGTCTGCCACCGGAATCATATCATCAATTTTTACTGCGCCATCGATATGGCAGATTTGAAGAATGCTTTCCTTGGCGTCTTTTAGTTTAAGCCTCTGGCTTATTCGAGTCTTTGCGCTGTTTTTCTGAAGCAGGCGCGTAATATGAAGGGGTTCGCTTGTAATCCGGCAATCCGCTACAGGTGAATAGAGGTCTGCCAGTAATTTTAATTGTTCCTCCTCATAAATACGAATATCAAGCTCCAATGTGCATTCCACATCTAAAAGACGTTCCTCGCCTTCATTGTCCGGTTTGATAGCAAAATTAGTTGTGGCAATCCTTATATCTATACATGGCGGCATTCCCTCCCTGCAATCTTCACAGGGAAGCTCGCCATTAAAGGGCAGGTTCATTTCCAAGTAACGAAGCGGCGCAGTTTCAGCATCGCTGTTATATAGAATAAAAAGCGCCAGCTCGCCGCTTAAATTTATAACTCCGTCTCCTACGCGGGCTTCCTCTCCGGAGAGAGTGGCGCTGGACCAGAGGATTTCATAAATGGGAGGCTTCCCCTGAGGCAGGGTAATTTCTTCCTTAATCCGGAAAATATCCTTTTTATTCACAGCTAGAGACGTCATATCAAGAGTTTTATAATAGCATTGAGGATTGTTGGAATTGCAGGAATCCGTAAATGGAGTTTCTGCATCTATAGCAGCTTCAACTGTCTGATTCTCCAATACGCTGGCTTTAAGGGAAATGAGGCAGCGTATATTTAATTTTCTGGAATTGATAATGGAAATACTCAAATCCTCTAAAATGGCTTTCGCTTTGACATTGTCATTTGGTTTTAGACCGTCGCAGTTTAAGGTTTGTTCAAATGGGAGCATACCGTCTAAAGCGCATACGGGATAGCTGTCTAAATTTGTGGCGTAAAGCACATAGAAATGGCAATTCCCTGAAATACGGATTTTGTCTGTCAGGGCTTCGGTTTCAACAATTTCCACCTCCCCGCGGGTGGTAGTAATCTTTTCAACATCCGGTTTGCTGTCCGGCACATTAAAATCGTCATCTAACGTCATTTGCAGGGTGACACCCGGTTTTATGCTGCTGGTATGTATCGTTTTCTTGCTTAGTTCCATAACATCCTCCTTGTATCGGATTATGTGATTTCCTGCTGGTTAATTTTAACATGCGGCACAGGAGTAATCCGGATTTTCTATCTGTACTATATGCAGCTTAAAGGACGGATATTACCAATACTTAATTTTTCTCTTTTCTAAAGGTAAAAACTATGCTAAACTATAAATCGGTAAATAATTAAAGATATATGGAGAGATATAAATGGGACAATACAACGCGATGTTTTACATTTTAGTAGGGTTGGTATTTATAATATTTTTCATAATAGGCGCTATTGTGTTTTCCTATGTAAACCTTGTGGTTAGGAGACTTCCTGTTAAGGAGTCGGTTTTTAAGGGAGGCAATAAGTGCCCTAAGTGCGGATGTAAGAGAAAATTAAAAGATTCAATACCGGTTTTGTCACATATTTTCAGCGGGGGAAGATGCAGATACTGCAAAGAAAAGCTGCCTAAAAGAGACATACTGATTGAGCTTATGGGCGGCGTTATTTCGGTGATTTTGCTTATTCATTACGGAGTAAGTCCTGCAATGGTTACAATGTTTCTTTTATATACAGTGCTTGCAATTATTACATTTATTGATGCCGACACACAGGAGATTCCTCCTGTGCTTAACGGTCTGCTGTTAGTTATAGGAGTGGTATCAATATGGACTATGCCGCATATTGATTTGCTAGAGCGTGTGATTGGCATGTTTTGCATAAGCCTTCCGCTGTATCTTATTGTCCTTGTTATTCCTGATGGATTTGGCGGCGGGGATATTAAGATGATGTTTGCCATTGGATTCTTTCTCGGATGGAAAGGAACTGTTGCAGCCTTCTTTATAGGAGTGATTCTTGGAGGAGTGTATGGTTGTTTTGTGCTTTTTTCTCGAAAAATGGGAAGAAAAGACCATTTTGCATTAGGTCCTTTTTTAAGTGTGGGAATTGCTTTAAGCGCATATGCAGGCATTGGCGCGGCGCTTATGAATACATATCTTGGTAACTTTAAGATAACTCCATGATTTATAAGGCAAAGCGGTAATAGTGTAGATTATATAATAAGTTATCATTTAAGCATAAATTCATTAATTACCTTGAGAACGCCATCGCTGTCGTTATCTAAGGTAATGTAATCCGCCGCTTTTTTTACTTCGTCTTTTGCATTTTCCATTGCTACCCCAAGACCTGCATATTGAATCATGGATATGTCGTTATATCCGTCTCCGCATGCAATAAGCTGTTCCCTGTTAAGTCCTAAGGCTTTAAGTAAGTGTGAAAGAGAGTTTGCCTTGTCTACATTTTGAGGCATTATCTCTAAGAAAAATGCTTCTGAGCGGTAAATGCTTAAAAGCTGTCCATATTCTTTTATTAATAATTTCTCAACTTCTGCAAGATAATCTCCATCGCCTGTCATTAAGCATTTGTTGACGGGAAACGTTACATATTCGCGGAAATTATCAATTGCAGTTACAGGAATGCCATTAATTCTTGCTTCAAGCTCAATATACTTGTCAACGCCATTTCCGGCAATAACACCGTCGCCCTCATAAGTGATAATTCCCACATTATGTTCAACTGCAAAATCATAAAGCTTAGGAATAATATCAATAGGTAGAGTTTGGTTGAAAATTGCCTCCTTTGTCTGATAGTTAATGATTTTGGCGCCGTTAAACGCCAGAAGATAACCGCCATACTTTTGAAGCTCTAAAAGGTTGGCGCAGTTTTTAAGTCCCGGAGTAGGACGTCCTGAAGCAAGCGCTACCTTTTTACCCTGTTTTTGAAGCTCTTTAAGGGCGTTTAAGGTAGGCGCTGTAATCTCCTTTTTGGAATTGGTCAAAGTACCGTCGATATCTAATGCTATTATTTCATAACTCATGTTTTAATCCCTCTGCGCCATTTTTCTGCCTGTTATGCTGATTAACTCATCAACTATTGCCGAAGCTGCAATGTCGTCATATTTTAAGAGTTTGTTCAGCGTATCGTTTAAAGGAGTCTTTAAGTCGTCTTCAATACTGTATTGAAGCAGCGATTGGCAATGCTTTATGGCGTCCTTAGTCTTATATGCTTTTATGTCGCTCTTGATTAGAAGTAACTGTCCGAATATTTCCCGTATGGATAGGGGAACGTTGTTTAGTTCTGATTTTGGGTATAATTTATTGCGCAGCATATTGACTATGCGCTGAATCATAGCTCTTGAGTCAGCTTCTTCACCCTTTTCAAGCTTTTCTCTTGCTACCCTTACACGCCCTGAGATTTCTTCGGAAATCTTATAGTTTATTACCTCGTCCATCTTGCTTAAAACTCCGGAGATTTTGTCGTTATCAAAGCACTCTAATATTATCTCAATGTTTTTAAGCAGTTCTTCTTCGCTGATTGGTATGCTTCCTAAACGTTCAAATACATGTTTAATCCGGTTATTTAAATCATTGCTGTCAAAGGGCTTTGTTATATAATCCATAATGCCAAGTTTAGAACCCTCCAGCACTGTGTTTTTATCTTTGTTGGCAGTTAGGAATATAACCGGGACAGTAACGCCATTTTCAAGCTTCCTAATCTCAGATAAAGTCTTAATTCCATCCATAACCGGCATCTCTACGTCAAGCAAAATCAAGTCTACTTTATCGCAGCAAAGGAACTTGACAGCCCGTCTTCCTGACAGCATGGGGATGATTTCGTAATCCTCCTTTAATTCCTGTTCAATTGTCGCCAGATTAACTGTGTTGTCGTCAATTGCTAAAATACGCATTTTGCTCATATCTATTCATCTCCATTCATAGATTGTACCAATTGCCTTAAAGTATCCTCAGCATCATCATCTTCGTATAACTTTAACATATTATTGACTTGGATTAAAGTATTTTTAATATCATCCGGCAAAGAGTACTCTAAAATCTCGTTGACTGTATTTAAACATTCTTTTGATTTAAAGCTTTCGATTTGATTTAGAGCAGTTGTCAAAAGCCTTACTAAATCTTCATGTTCTAAATTTCTATGTGCAGATGCTTCTGTCTGACTTTTTGCAACAGAACCGTAATTCTTTCTTTTAAGCGCCTCCATAATCTCATCTAAATGCAGTTGGTAAGAGTTAAGCAGTTCGTTACAGTGTGTGTTTATAAATGCAGTATCGTTCTCCTTAGCCGCCTGTTCATGACGCTTGGCAAGTTCAGAAAGCTTTTCTGCGCCGATATTGGCAGCGGCGCTTTTCAGTCCATGTACTTCAATCCTGTAATTATCAATGTCCGCTTCGTCAATCAGACGCTTTAGCAGAGGTATCTTCCGGTTCCCGTCCATGTAGAACAAATCCAGCAATTCCATATATTCAGTGATTCCACCGTTTCTGCCTGCGGCAAGCATTACATTAATATCGGGTAAAAACTGCGACAAAAGCTCGATTGAGGAAATATCATTTGTTTGTTCCTCTATACTAAGGCCGGTATAACTCCTCTTATCTTCGGGAACCCATTTGCAAATAATCTCATGTAGCTGGCTCTTATCAAAAGGCTTACCAAGGAAATCCTGAAATCCGTTGTTAAGGTAAACGTCCCTTGAACTGTTTGTGACGTTGGCAGTAAGGGCAATGATAACAGGCAGCCAGCCATTTTCCCCGCAATCGTAGCGAATATGCCTTACCGCTTCAATTCCGTCCATTTCCGGCATCATATGGTCCATAAAAATCAAATCGTAGGCATTTGATTTCACCAATTCGACAGCAGCAACGCCGCTGTCTGCATCTGTAATCTGCATTCCATAACCGTTTAACAAATGGCAGGCAATTTTTCGGTTTACCACGTTGTCATCGACAACTAACGCCCTAATGCTTTTACATGTAAACATTTCTGTAGTTGGAGGTTCAAGAATCTTGTGGGTAACGGGATTCGCCGCAATAGTCTCGGCGTTTACAATCTGCTGCTGTAAAGTTGCGGTAAATGTTGAACCCTCGCCTTCTTTGCTTTTTACGGTAATATCGCCATTCATAAGCTTTAGTAAATGCTTGGAAATGGCAAGTCCGAGACCTATTCCTTCTACTGCGCGGTTTCGGTTCATGTCAACCTGCTGGAACACTCCAAAAATCTTGCTCATATCTTTTTCTTTTATGCCTATTCCGGTATCGGTAACAATAAACTTAATCTCTACGATATCGGGGGAAATAACAGCGCCGGTAATCTCAAGAGAAATAGAGCCTTTCTGCGTGAACTTAATTGAGTTGTTTAAAAGATTCATAAGTATTTGACGTATGCGCTTAGGATCGCCCTGAAGCTGGTGCGGCAGGCTGTCGTCAAGCGAAACGTTTAGCGAAAGCCCCTTCTGGACAGCGGGCAAACGAACAAGGTCGACAGTATCCTGAATAAGCAGCTGCAAATAGTAGTTTTCTTTTTTAAGCGTCATTTTACCGGTCTCCGCCATTGATAAATCAAGTATATCGTCAATGATGGAAAGCAGGTTTAACGATGCAGATTTTATGTCCAATGCATAATCGTAAACCTTGCGTCCGCGACACTCCTCAAGCAATAGCTCGCTCATGCCCACGATAGCGTTCATTGGGGTACGAATCTCATGCGACATATTAGCAAGAAAATCCGTTTTAGCGCGGCTGGCGGCTTCTGCTTTTTCCTGCATGGCAAGGGCTCTCTGCAAATAATTGTAGCTGTCGGTTGTATCAATCATTAAAATGGCGTATCCGCGGACAACGTGTTCAAAGTCCTCAAGAGCGTGTAAATGCCCTTCGTAATGTTTTTCATCAATAATGAAATTGCTCTTTTGCCCATCGCGAAACAGGTACTTTGGGAAATTTTCAATATCGGAGACTTTTTTGCGGATGCAAATGTCAGGGAAAATGCTGCTGGCAGCTTCGTTAAAACCAAGAACCTCCTGATACTCGCTTAAAGTAATAACGCCGTCGGAGATGGAATTAAGCACAGTGTTAGCAGCCATGCGCGACAAATCATAGTCTTTGCGGTTCCATATAAACAGTACCATGATAGTTAAGGTAAATCCCATAACAGCGGGGGTTGGATCGTAGCCCGCCGGAAATACCCGCAATACATAAAACAGCATGACCGTAATGCATACGACCATAAGGTTTAATACTCTGTTTATTGAGTAGCGCTTCTTAGGATTGCGGTCGTGTATGTATGCGGATATTAGAGAAAACGTGGAAACTATCCATGGAGCGCCTACGCTAAACACCATATATAAAGAAAAACCAAAGCCATACGTAAGCTCAAGATGCGGGAAAACTCCGCTGTATGAATAGTCAATATTTTTATAGTAAAGGGAATGGTAAGGGCTTGTCCAAACCATAATTATTACCAATATATCCATAGCTAATAAGAATATCTCCAGCGCCTTTAAGGGCTTTTGATGGCAATAGTTTCGCACAAATATCATATAAAATATACCTATAAACACAGCGGCAAAGTACTGTATTTTTGTGGCTGTCATGGCGCTTTCCATAGAACGCGAGGTAAGCTCAAGGAGGAGGCCGGCGTTTTGTATAAGCTCGGCAGTTATAAAGTAAAGCATTAATTTCTGAGAAAATGTTGAATCATTTTGTATTAAATAATAGATAGTCCCTACCATCATGACTATAACAACAATCTGGATAGTAACAAGTAAAATGTACATAATATGCCCCTTTCATATATGCAGCTTTGGATTCTATACCATATGAGGTTCGTTTTGGGTATTATACATTATTTAACATTAAAATACAAATGTTTGGTAAAATGTAAAAAATAATTTATAATTATAAGGTTTTCTTTGTAATTTTATTGATGGTATGTTACAATTATCAAAGAAAAATTACAGGAGATAATGGAGGTGCGCGTGAAATGAACGAAAAATTGAAAAATATAGCGGACAATGTGGATATCATTCGCATGTTGGGCGATAAGGACACTATGATATCTGTTATGGATAAGGACGGAGTGGTAGTGGCATTTTCTATGCCGGAATCTATTCCTCCTCAGATGGGTGTAGGAGATAGATTTGAAGATCCTACAGGAGCCTTTGACGAAGTGATAAGAACCGGCAGGCCTAAACATAATATTCTTCCAAAAAGCGCGGTAGGTATCGCTATGGAGGGCAATCTGGTACCAATCAAGGATGGAACAGAGGTTGTCGGATGCGTAATAAGTACATATTCCGTTGAGGACAAGGAACATGTCAGGGAAGTAACTAAGCGGTTCAAGTGCTCGGTAAAAGAAGTTGGGGATTCGCTTCAGGATATTATCGGCGGTATTGAGAAGCTTTTTAATATGTTGACAGCTATGAATGAGATGACTACTGATATTGAGAAGGATGTAAATGGCGCTACGGACGTTGTCAACAAAGTAAGCGGCAATGCTTCACGTTCCAATATTTTGGCGCTTAACGCTTCAATTGAGGCGGCCAGAAGCGGCGAGGCAGGACGAGGTTTTGCAGTAGTTGCCACAGAGATGGGTAAGCTTGCTAACGAAAGCGGAAGCTCGGCAGCAGAGATTAAACAAACACTGAATGTTATAGGCGAGCATCTGCAGTCGATTGTAGGCTCTATCAAGGAAGCTAACGAGGTTGCAAGCGAGCATATGGACAGCCTTCATTCAATTAAGGAAACACTTGACGAGACTATGACATTGGCGGATGAATTTGAATAGTGCGTTTTTTAAGAGCCGGCAGCAGTTAAGCTGCCGCTTTTTTTGCGCAAAATTATAAACTAAGGCTTTAAGACTGCATTTTCATGATTTTGAGTAATATAAACCTCCGATTGGGATAAATTGCTGTTTTAAAGGCAATAATAATTATAGAATATTTAAAGTGCGGGCGTAAAACAGTATGCCGGCAGACAGGAGGTAAATAATGAGTAAGAAGGTATTGATACTTGGAAATGGCGTAGCGGGTTTTACTGCAGCGGCTACAGTCAGGGAAGAGGACGAGGAATGCGAGATTATTCTGATGAGCCAAGAGCAGGAAAGGTTTTATAATCGTATGCTGTTGTCAAAGGCATTGGCAGACGAGGATATGCTTTCTGACATTTATATGGAGAATGAAAAATGGTATGAGGAGCGCCGAATTACTAATAGACTTGGCTGCCGAATTATTAAGATTAATCCAAGAGAACATTTTGTTGAGTATGAGGATATTACAGAGAGTACATCAGGTAATGTAAATGGTAAGCAGCGTATGATTCCAAGGAAACGTGAACAGTATGATGTACTTATTTATGCTTTGGGAGCAAATGCATTTATACCTGATATTCCGGGCGCATCTGTAAGAGGAGTTATGGGTATACGTACCATTGCAGACGCAAAAAAGGCGCAGGAGAGCTTAAAGGAAAGCGAAAACGTGGTAGTAATAGGCGGAGGAATATTAGGGCTTGAAGCAGCATGGCAGTGTAAAAGACTGGGGAAAAAGGTGACGGTTATAGAGGCGTCAAAAAGGCTTATGGAAAAGCAGCTTGATGAGGAGGGAAGCGAGTTTTTGCTTAATTTACTCAAGGATAAGGGGATTGAGGTGCATTGTAATAAAACTGTTATGGAGATTTCTGCAGATTCATCTCAGGGAAGAGTAAAGAGCGTAGTGTATGCAGATAATAATATGAATACTACAGAGCATGAAATTGCAAATATTATGGAACAGGAAGCAAAGCTTGATACCATTGAAGCAGACATGGTAATTGTTGCATGTGGAATTGTGCCTAACAGCAAGCTTGCGTTGGAAAGCGGTTTAGGCGTCGGAACCGGCGTTATGATAAATGAGTATATGGAAACTACCGCTTCGGATATTTTTGCCTGCGGAGACTGTGTGCAGTTTAAGGTGGAAAATGAGAATGCTGAAGCTGAGATTTATGAAAACCATGGATTGTGGGGAGCGTCAAAGCAAATGGGCGAGGCAGCGGGAGTGAATGCGGCAAGAGCTTTAAAAAATAGCAAGAAGCGCGGTGAAAAGGCATTTTACACACCGGGCAGGGCGGCATTTTATTTTAAGGCGTTGGATACGGTTGTATTCTCTATAGGAAGAATTGCTGTAAAGTCTGAAAATATTACTGATTGGGCAATACAAAAAGGCGTAACCCACAAGGAGATAAGGGATGTTTCAGCAGGCACCTATGAAAAATACTATTATCATGGGGATGTGATGGTGGGGGCAATTCTGATTGGCTGCCCTGATAAGATTACTTCGGTTAATGAGAGAATTGGAATTTTAAAGGAAGATTGCGAAATGGATAAAGGGGTGGTATCCTTATAGTAACTAACAGAAGGGATAAGGTAAATATGAGAATTGATATTTGCTGCGTAGGTAAGATAAAGGAAAAATATTTTAAAGAAGCCATAAAAGAGTATAGTAAGAGGCTTTCAAGGTACTGCAGGATTGAGATTATAGAGGTGGCGGATGAGAAGACGCCGGATAAGGCTGGTAAAGCACAGGAGGAGGCCATAAAGGAGAAGGAGGGCGAGAGACTTCTTTCTAAGCTGTCGGAAAAGGCTTATGTTATCGCTCTTGCCATAGACGGTAAGGCGTTTGATTCTATTGAACTGTCAGAGAAAATAGATAAATTGGGAATTCAAGGGATTAGCCACCTTCAGTTTGTGATTGGAGGCTCCCTTGGGCTACATAAAGAGGTCTTAAAGCGAGCAGATTTTCATTTGAGCTTTTCTAATATGACATTTCCACATCAGCTTATGAGAGTTATTTTGCTGGAACAGATTTATCGCAGTTACCGTATTATTAATAATGAACCGTATCATAAATAGCGGCGGCGCATTTTAAGGAGTAATATGATTTGACGTTGCATTTATTATAATTAAACTTTATAATATACGTGAAGGCAAAGCGGTTAAATGAGATTTCTGTATGCCGGCATGGAGAAAGCTTGTTTAGGTATTTGAGCTCGCTTTCATACTTTAAATGGTACAATAAATGATAAGGAGGTACATATAAATGAAAAGAAGATTAGGAGCAAGGCTGCTGTCAATGTTGATGGCGGTAATGCTGGTTATGGGATTTGCGCCGGATAAGGTTAAGGCGGCTGATAAAGTATGCCAGCCGACGCCGGAAAGCAGCTTTGTCTGTGGTTTGGACGGAGTGATTACAGCATATAATGGAGATAGGAATATTAGTGAAATAGCAGTTCCTTTGACGGTTGGAGGAGTTACTGTAACAGGAATCGGGGATAATGTATTTTTGGATTGTGCGAATCTTGCAACAGTAGTAATGCCGGCTTCAGTCACCTCTATAGGAGCGGGAGCATTTGCCGGCTGCAAAAGCCTTTCCTGCATGTGCGTGTATGCCGCTTATGAAGCAGACGGTTCAGGAATAAGAATCTTGGAAAAAGAGGCTTTGGGGGTTATAACTTTGCCGGATTCTCTTGCGTCATTGGGAGTGGGAGTATTTGCAGGGTGTACCTCTATTAATAGATTTGCTATAGCGGATGCAAATGCTGCTTTTAAGACCGGAACAGCAGTTGCAGACTCAAGTAACCAGAATCAGCAGACGCCTGCCGCTAGCGGAGAACCTGTGCCCGTAGCAAGAAATTATGGAGAGCTGCTTATGAGCAAGGATGGAACAAAGCTTTACAGGCTTGCGCCGGCATTTCACTATACCGGACAGGGCTTGTATCCGATTCCTTTAGGAGTCGTAAGCATTGAACCGTATGCTTTGGAGAAGGTAAGTCTTAATGGCGGATTTACAGTGCCGACAACAACCACCTCCATTGGGGATTATGCATTTTACCAATGCGGCAATCTTAATACGGTGGAATTTGCAGAGACGTCTATTGTGACGTCTATTGGCCAGTATGCATTTGCTTATAATAGCAATTTAAATATTACGCTGCCTGCAAGCGTTACAAGCATAGATAAGTACAGCTTTGCATATTGTTCTAATATTCAGGCGGATATTTCAAAGACGCAGATAACAGCCATTCCGGAATGCGCTTTTTATGAGGACGACAACCTGCACGAGCTCACTGCGCCCGCTACGTTGAGAAGTATTGAGGCGTATGCTTTCAGCGGCTGCGATAATCTGAATACTGTTAAGTTTTCCGGCGAGACGTTAGATAAGCTTGGGACCGGTGTGTTTAAGACTTGCCCTAACCTTCATGAGATTGTTATTCCGGAGGGCGTAACCTCTATTGAAAACGATACGTTTGACGGTTGCTTTAATCTTAATAAGGTTGTTCTGCCGGATTCGCTTGAAAGGATTGGCGACAATGCTTTTAAGGATTGCCGCAATATACATGAAATGGTTATTCCAAAGAATGTAAAATATATATCCAACACAAGCTTTTCAGGAGCAAAGCAGGATGAGATTGATACAAGCAATAATGCATATTCACAGAAATTTATTAAGGGTAAGCTGCCTCTTGCAGGTGAAAAATTTACTGTTGGCAGCTACAAATATAAAGTTATAAAATCTGACGCCAAAAAAGGTACGGTTGCTATTACAGGCGCAGTTAAAAAAAGCTTAAAATCTGTCGCTGCTGCAAGTACGGTAAAATACAATGGTTATGAATTTAAAGTTGTGCAGATTGGCGATAACGCCTTTAAGGGTATGAAGAAGCTTAAGAAGGTTACAATCGGGGCAAATGTTACAAAGATTGGTAAGAACGCATTCAAGGGCGATAAGAAGTTAAAGACAATTAAGGTTAAGTCTAAGAAGATTAAAAAGGTTGGCAAAGCGGCGTTTAAGGGTATTGCTAAGAAGGCAAAGTTCAGCGTGCCAAAGGCTAAGAAAGCAAAGTACAAGAAGTTATTTAAAAAGGGCGGTATTACCAAGTCCATGTTAAAGTGACAGCTTTTAATATGCTTAATTTGGCAGGCTTAAGTATTTTTCAGAAGGTGGCGGAATTATGCGGGGTAAAAACGAGCTGATAAAAAGATATATATTTTTCTTTTTTGGAATCGGGTTTAATGCTGTCGGCGTGGCGCTGATGACCAAGTCCATGCTTGGCACAGGGCCTACTGCGTGTATTCCCTATGTGGCAAGTCTCGCATTTCCTTTAACCTTCGGAACTTTTACATTTATATTTAACGTTATTCTGCTGCTTGCCCAGATTATTATTTTAAGGAAAAGGTTCCCTCTGTTTCAGTTATTGCAGATTCCGATAACGCTGGTGTATTCAGCGTTCTTAGATGGAGCTATGGATATGCTTTCCGATATTAAGGCGGATTATTATCTGGTGTCGATTATTGTGCTGGTGACAGGCTGCGTTATACGCGCATTGGGAGTTAGCTGTCAGGTGGTCGCCGATGTTGTCATGCTGCCGACAGAGGCGTTTATAAAGGCTATTACAGACGTTATGCACAAAGAATTCAGCGTGGTTAAGCTGATTGGTGATGCTGTTATGACGTTAGCGGCGGTGTTGCTTTCACTTTACTTTATTGGAACTGTGGAGGGCGTCAGAGAGGGAACTTTTATTACCGTTATGCTGGTAGGGCCTATATCCCATGTTTTTACAAAGAATTTAAGGTTTACTAATCATTACTTTGAAAATGAGGGCAGATTTGTCTATGAAAAGCAGTTTAAGATTCAGGAGGGCAAGAGGGTTGTTATTACCGTAACGTCCGAATCGGGAAGCGGCGGAAGGGTTATTGCCCGTATTCTGGGAGTGAAGCTTAACCTGCCTGTGTATGACAAGGAGCTTGTGGGAATGGTGGCGAAGGCTGGGCAATTTACTACCGAGTATGTCAGAAAGCATAACGAGCGTTTGTACTCAAGCACGCTGGAAGCGTTTATCATGGAGAATTATGCTATTGTGGACGACAGCATGGAGAGATACCGAAGCCTTTTTGAAGCCCAAAAGCAGGTTATTGAAGAAATTGCTAAGAAGGAGGACTGCATTATTGTAGGGCATTGCGCCAATTACATATTGGGCAATATGG
The DNA here is from genome assembly GCA_947626505.1 of uncultured Lachnospiraceae bacterium. Lineage (GTDB taxonomy): Bacteria > Bacillota > Clostridia > Lachnospirales > Lachnospiraceae > NC2004. The sequence goes on along the minus strand of CANQSN010000009.1, from coordinate 939 downwards.
AAGGAAGCCTGCATATACATATATGCTCAGATAACAGGCACAGGATTACATATATGATGGATAAGTACAATGTATCAAGAAAAAGAGCCAGAGAGATGGTGGAGCGTCAGGATAGCGACATATATAATTATACGCTGCATTTTACAGGGAAGAATTGGAAGGATGCGTCCAATTATAATTTGACTGTGGATTCCACAGTATTTGGATACGAGGGTACTGCGGAGATTATTGAGCAGGTTGTTAAAAAGAATTATATGGATATGCCTACAGCAAAGGTCAGTGAAGTTATAAGGAAGTATAATCTTGAGGACAGTCTTGGATATAAAGGAAATTAGAAGGTGGAAAACGCTGGGTTTTAGTGTTTTTCACCAAATTTAATTTTCTCACACATATCTTTATATTTTATGGTAAAATGACGATATATAAATGGGATATTGGTATGTTTGCCCAAACTTGCAAGAAAGTCTTGGAAGGAGAGGCATAGTGTGGCTTTAGAGACATAAGCTTAAGCGTAACATTTAGGTATGTTCATTTTTATAAAGAGTAGGAGATTGATGCTATGGAAGGACAGGACAGATATAATAAAAGATTAAGCAAGGGAGCCGGAATTGTTGTAGTTTTGGTTTTATGTGCGTTAATGCTGGCGGCGTTTATGCAGCCAAAGTCTGTGAGAGAACAGGCGGAGCCATTGTCGGCTCAGGCGGATTCAACGACTGCTGTGAACGGAACGGAGGTTCCTAAAGAGGCAGTTAAGGTGGTTCAGTCAGATGGCGCAAACCAAGAAACAAGCGAAACATATCCTTCTATGGAGGCGGCGTTTGTAGCTATCAATGACAAAAGCAATGCTGCATATACGAATGTTACAGTTACCATGCTTGAAGATTGTACCATGACTAATCAGGTAACATTTGATAATAAGTCTGTGGAGATAAAGACAGA